>JAISIO010000084.1 GCA_031262005.1 Bacteroidales bacterium | reverse complement strand
ATTTCCGACTTTGCCGTCCTTTGAAGTAAATTTATTGCAAACTCGTATGCTACTTCTTTTTCTTTAATATACGATTACAATGGTAAATCATCGGCAGACATATCTATTATATCCTTGATATTTTCTGCCCACGCTATATATTGTCCATACTGCCCATTTTTGATTTGACCGCCCATCTTTTCGCCGCGTTTGGTTAATTCCCATTCATCAAAATTTTTAGTAATTAAACCAAGTTTTTCAAATTTTGCAAACAATTCTTTTGACGAAATTTTCATTTCTTTTGCTAATGCCGATGTTGAAACGTTTTTGCCTGATGGTTTGTAAGAGAGTTTTGTTTCTGTTTTTAAGGGCGTTTCTTCTTCAACTTTTTTTATGGAAATTATTATTTCATCACTTATTTCTAACAGACGTTGTACCTCTTCATTTGTTTTTTTATATAATTCAGGGTCTTCTTCTTTTGTAAAATGTATTCCCATTTCGTTATTATTTTCCTGAGAAAATTGATATAAATTCATAGAAGTTATAATCGCTTCTTTCTCATTTATATAACATTTAGCATGTAGATTTTTACAGATACTTGTCCGAATACCAGGTTGTTGCCCTTCTAACTATTTGGTTTCATCAACTTGAAGTTTATTTTCTCTATAAATAATCCGAATATCTTTCTTGCGAAGATTTAGATTTGTAAGAAGTTGTTTTATTCTATCTGAAAATTGAAGATAAGGGCTAATAAGAATTAATTTTTCTGATGTTTCTTTCATAAGTTCCCCTAAATGATAAGAAACTCCCGTTGTGTCTAAAAATTTTGCCATACTATGTAATATTTATTTGTGATTATAATGTGATTCTGAAATAAAAAAAGCGTGATACTTAACTATATCCCGCTCTTAGAGGTATTTGACGAAACCTGTACAATAAGAAATAAGTCAAGTTCACGCTACTAACGTGAACATCGAACTCTCTTTTATTGTACTTTGTAAATCGTCAAATTTTCTAAGAACAAAATAAAGTTTAATGTTTTTCAATATGTTGAAAATGTGCGCATTAATTGCGCATTCAATTCATAGGCAAATGGTTTAATTGTTCATATTTTCTTTTTCAATAACTTGTTCTATTTGTTCGGTTAATTCGGGAATTTTATTTTTTACAACGTCCCACACAATATTGTAATTTATTCCCATATAATCGTGAATTAATCGATCGCGCATTCCTGCCATGTGTTTCCATTGAATGGATTTCCATTGAAACTTTATGTCTGTAGGTATTTTTTTAGTCGCTTCGCCAATGATTTCCAAGCTGCGTACAAGAGCTCGTTTGAGAGTTTCGTTCCATAGCATTTCTTCTTTATTTATATTGTGCGTTGCACTCAAAATATAGCGACATTCGTCTAAAATATGCTTTAAATATTTAACAGGCAACTTAGGCATATACAACTTCATTTAAAATATTTTGACCAATATGCGGACTTAAACCATTCGTTGTAACAACTTCTATTTTTCGGTCTTTAAACAATATTTCGAGATAATCGTATAAATCCATAAAGTTGTCGAAAGTTTCTTTCTCGGGTACAAAATGCACCAAAATATCAATATCGCTCGTGTTCGATTGCTCACCACGCACGTATGACCCGAACAAACCTATTTTGTTTACACCAAAATGTTCAAACGTAGGCTTATTTTCTTTCATTGATTGCAATATGCTCGCTTTTGTGTCCACTTTATTGTATGGTTATAAATCCTGTAAATTCAAAAACCTTCTAAAAATAACAATCCGAACAATTTAAAAATTAGCAATCCGAATAATATCAGCAAAAACTCCCGCAGCAGTTACGGCAGCTCCGGCTCCCGGACCAATCACAATCAACGGTTGTGTGCGGTAGCGAGCTGTGGTGAACGAAATAATATTGTCGCTGCCCATAATATTGTAAAATGGGTGAGTGCTGTCTATCATTTTTACTTCGGTGCGTGCAGTACCGTTTTCGTAGGTTGCAATGTATTTTATGCGTTTACCTGAGGCTTCGGCAACTTTAATTTTTTCGGCATACACGGCGTTGTCGTATTTTTCGAGCGTTTCCCACAGTTGTTCCACTGTTTCGGTTTTTTGGCTTTCGGGCGAAAGACAGTTTTCTATCTGCACATCTTCCAAGTTGTATTGGCAGCCAATTTCACGTGAAAGGATTAAAATTTTGCGCGCCACGTCTTTTCCCGAAAGGTCAATTTTAGGGTCAGGCTCGGTATAGCCTTTCTGACGTGCTTCTTTTACAGTGGTAGAAAAATCTTTAGAAGAACTGCAATTACTGAAAATAAAATTAAGCGAACCCGAAAGAATAGCTTCTATTTTTATAATTTCATCGCCGCTTTTTATCAAATCTTTCAATGTGCTTATAACCGGCAGTCCCGCACCAACATTGGTTTCGTAGTAAAAACGTGCACCTGTTTCTGCGGCAAGTTTGTGTATGTTTTTGTAGCGTTCATAGTCGCTTGCATTTGCCACTTTATTGGGGGTAACCACCGAAATACTTTTTTCGAGCAATTCTTCGTAACAATTTGCTACATCGTAACTTGCAGTGTTGTCTACAAATACGCTATTGCGCAAATTCAGGTCTTTTATTTCTTTTACAAATGCTTTCAAATCGGGTTGTGCGCCTTTGGTTTTTATTTCTTGCTCCCAATTTCCTAAGTCTATGCCTTTTTCCTGTATCAAATAACCGTCTATGTTGGAAATTCCCACCACTCGCACATCAATATTATTTTGTTCTATAAGCGTATCGTGCTGTGCTTTAATTTGGTTAAGCAGTTCGCCGCCAATTACGCCGGTACCTACTACAAACACGTTCAGCGTTTTGGAGTTTGATAAGAAAAACGTTTCGTGTAATGCATTCAAAGCCTTGTTTCTATTCACAGAACTTACCACTGCCGAAATATTCAATTCGCTTGCTCCTTGTGCAATTGCATGAATATTTATACCGTTGATGCCAAGAGTGTTAAAGAATTTTCCGGCAACGCCGGGAATGTTTTTCATTTTTTCGCCCACGGCTGCAATAATGCTTAAATCGTTCACCACACGAATTTCGTCAATCAAATCGGTTTGTATTTCCAATGCAAATTCTTTGTTAAGAGCCTCCATGGCTGCTTTTACATCTTTTGGTAAAATAGCAAACGTAATTGAATGTTCCGACGAACCTTGCGTAATCAAAATTACATTGATTTCGGCGTATGCAATTGCACGGAACAAACGCATAGAAATTCCCGCTTCGCCAATCATACCACTGCCTTGCACGGTAATCAAACTCACATCGTCAATCGACGAAATTCCTTGCACCTTGTGTTTTGTGTGATTATTTTCAAATGTAATGTGAGTACCTGCTGCGGTTGGATTAAACGTGTTTTTTATAATCACCGGAATGTGTTCGGTCATTGCAGGAATTACTGTGCGCGGCTCAAGCACTTTTGCTCCGAAATGCGATAATTCCATAGCTTCGGCGTAGCTCACGTGCGCAATTGGATATGCTTTGCGTACTTTTCGTGGGTCGGCAGTCATCATACCATCTACGTCTGTCCAAATTTCCAACACCGATGCTTTGAGGGCAGCTGCAAAAAGTGCAGCAGAATAGTCGCTGCCACCACGTCCTAAGGTTATTGTAATAGTGTCGTTTGCGGTGCTTGCTATAAATCCTGTGGCAACGAATGTTTTTTTGCTTGTGCTCACTTTTTGTTGAATGAGAGCATAACTTTGGTCTATCAAAACTTTTGCCGCGCCGAATGTATTATCGGTTTTTATCACTTCGCGAGCGTCTAAATAGTCGGCATCAATGCCTTGTTGCTGCATTGCTTTGGCAATAATATATGTCGAAAGGCGTTCGCCGAAACTCGAAATTAAATCCAACGACCGGGGCGAAAGTTCACGAATAAGGCGTAATCCTTGCAACACTTCGTTAAATTCGGTAAGCAAGGTATCTACATAGTTCAGACAATCGGTACGCACACTGTCCGAAAGCAAATCTTCTATCACTTGATAGTGTCTATCGGTAATTTCATTGAACAATGCTTCGTAATTGGCACTGCCTGTGGCTGCTATTGTGCTGGCTTCTATTAGTTTATTGGTAATTCCGCCAAGTGCCGAAACTACTACTAACAGAGGTTCGTGTTGTAAGGTTTGTTTACAAATTTCTATTGATTTTGAAATATTTTCAGCATTTTGAACCGAAGTTCCTCCGAATTTTAAAACTCTCATTTGTTTATTTTTAATTAGTTAGGTCTAAATGTAGCTCGCTTGCGCCGGGTTCATTTTCGTTATTGTAATTCGGACGTAAAAGTATAAAATAATTACGAATTACGAAAACGTTTGTTGAACGAAGTTAGGATGAGGAAATGTAAGAATGTAGAAATGTAGGAATTTAGGAATAGCTGGGGAGGGAGGAAAAAGGAGTTAGAGGGAGTTAGAGGGAGTTAAAGAAGTTAAGGAATTACAAGAAATTTATTAGTTGTTAGATTGTTTGTGAATTAGTTGATTTTCGTGCGGTCGCCCTAAAATCGGAAAAACATTGGTGCGGATAAATAGAAATTTTTCTATTTTTGCGGTTGATTAAAAAATAGAAACAATGATATGAGCGTTTGAGTAGTTGAATTGTACTATTTATTGTATCGTTAAATTATAAATACATGAAACCAATCATACCAATAATAGCCTGCATTTTCTGTATGCACCTGAGTGCAATGGCGCAAAAGACTGCTCAGGATTATGCCAATGAAACATCGAAACTCTATGTTGATGGAAAATCGAAAGAAGCAAAACGCATGGTTAATCGCGGACTTGAAATTTATGAAAATGATACTACGCTGAAACTTTTGCAAATGATAATTGCTCGTCCGAACGAAAATAATCAGCAGCAAAACGATAAAAGTCAAGATAAAAACGAGCAAAACCAAGACCAACAAAAAGACCAAGACCAACAAAAACAAGATAATCAAAACCAAAACGACCAACAACAGCAAAACCAACCGCCGAATGATAACTCGGAACAGGAAAAAGACGAAAAAGGAAAAATTTCGGAAACCGAAGCCGAAATGATTCTGCGAGCCTTGGAAAGCAGCGAAAAAGAGGTGCAGCAACGATTGATGGAACGTAAAAAAGGCGATTTGAAGCAGCGGACGATTGATAAAAATTGGTAATTAACGCTTCTAATGCGCTACGATTTCAATACATTACAAAGATGGTGAGACTAAAAAATATGCAAAAGAGTATTCTTTTATTGGTATGTTTCTTTGCGTGGATAACTGCGGTAACTGCGCAAAGTATAACAGTGAATGCGCCAAATGTGGTAGAGGAAGGCGAAACATTCCGAATAGCCTACGTGCTGAATGAGCACAACAACGGACAACGTATGACAATTACCAAAGTTGATGCATTTGAGCAAATAGGCTCGCCAAGCACCGGCATACAAAATCGTTCGGTATTTGTAAATGGACACATGAATTCCTCCGTCAGTTACAGTGAAACCTACACTTTTAAGGCTTTAAAGAAAGGTAGTTTCAAAACACCCATTGCAAGTATCACAATCAATGGGAAAACAATTTCATCGAAGGCTCAAACGATAGAAATTTCCGATTTTCCTGCCTTTTCGGGCAGTTCGCCCAAATCGCAGGGGCGAAGCCAGCAGCAAACAATGCAGCAGTTTTTACAACAACAAATGCAGGAAATGCAAGAGTTTGAAAAACAAATGCAAAAACAAATACAACAAAGAAGTTCTTCGGCAAGCGGAGAAGATTTTTTTACTCGGGTAACCGTTAATAAAACCGAAAGTTTCATAGGCGAACCTATTTACGTTACACTCAAATTATATACCCGCTATAATTTTGAAGTAACTGAGCAGGCAATGCCAAAATTCGATGGTTTTTATAAAAAAATATTGTATGAACCGGCAGTGAACGAAACTCTTTATCCTACGCGCGAAACGTTCAACGGACGTGAGTATAATGTTTTTACATTTCAAAAATTGTTGATTTATCCGCAAAAATCGGGCGATTTACTTATTACTCCTTTTGAGCTTGGAGCAATGCTTTACACTCCGTTTAGTGTTGTACGCACCAAAGGGCAAAGTCCGCAGCTTACAATAAAAGTACACGATTTTCCGGCAGGTAAAACAGCGAATTTTACCGGAGCTGTTGGCGATTTTCAGGTTCAGGCAAAAGCCGATGTTGAAACAATTGCTGCCGATGAGGCTTTTACATTCCGATTTACGGTAAGCGGACAAGGCAATTTATCGCTTTTGCAAAAACCCACTATTACATTTCCGCAAGATTTTGAAGTATATGACCCCAAAGTAGTTGATCATTTTACGTCCTCTGCGGTGGGCGATAAGGGTAATAAAATATTTGAATATGTTATAATTCCCCGTCAAGCAGGCAATTTTGAAATTCCGAGCATTGAATTTCAGTATTTTAATCCGCAAACAAAAAGTTTTAAAACGTTGAAAACCGATGTTGTACCAATAGAAGTGAGCAAAAGCGTAGGCGGCAAATCACAATCGGTAAATTTCAGTGCAGCATCGAAATCGCAACTTGCCTACCAAAACGATGATATTTTATTTATAAAAACAGGCAATTTACAGCTCCACAATGTACAGGAAAAACGTCCTTTTTCTTCTCGCACATACTCACTTATTGCTATTATATTGGTGCTGGGAACGGTGGTGTTTATAGTTGTAAAACGCAAGCATATAGAATTTAACAGCGACGAAAGCCGAGTGAAACACCGAAAAGCCGATGCAGAAACACGAAAACGCTTGAAACAAGCGCGTTTGTGTTTGAATGCCGGTAAGGAAACCGAATTTTATGACGAATTGGCAAAAGCATTGTGGAGCTATGTTTCCGATAAATTCACCATTCCACTTGCCGATCTCACTATTGACACGGTGCGAGAATTTTTAACGCAGAACGCCATTGACAATGCGCTTATTCAGGATTTGATAGATGTGCTCAATCAGTGTAATTTTGCCCGCTATGCGCCATCGGGAGCTGCGGCAAATAGGGAATTGCTGGACAGGAGCGAGAACCTTATTTTAGCGTTTCAGAAAATTGGGGCGGGGAAATAATTTGGAGTGGGTTATAACCCCCAACCCCCTAAAGGGGGCTTCCTGAGCCGCAAAATAGCCCTAAGCAACAGGTCTTTTACTGAGCCAAAGTCCCCTTTAGGGGATTTAGGGGTAAAATAATGGAAATTCAAGAAGTTCCTAAGAATGTCATTTCGGCTCCGCTCAACGACCAACCGGAGCGTTACGATGTTTTCCTGCTAAAATTGCGTATGAAACTTAACAACAGCACAAGTACTATTGCTTACATCGAGTTTTTGAACAATGTGTTTATGATAGGTACGCACTGTGTGGTAGCTAATATTGAGTTCTTTTGCTATATCCGTATCGCTAAAACCCCGCATCATTAATGCAAAAATTACTCTCTCTCTTTCATTTAATAGTTTCGGTTCATATTTAATGGTTTGTTTTGCGCCAAAATCGTATGTATAATAATCCGACATATTATTTAAGGTGAAAATAACATTGCCGCTTGATTTTTGCGAGGAAAGAGTTACGGTGCATAGTGCCAACCAGATATTGCGTGTTTTGCTGAGAAAAATAGGCGAAATTTTATGGGTAATTAAGGTCTTTGAACCGTTTTTGTGGTGCAAGTAAAAGTCATAAGAAAAACATCCGTAGACTCTTTTTGTAGGTTTTACTTTATAAAACGACTCCCAACCAAGTTTGTTTACTTCCAAAAGCATTTGTAAATCTTCGGGAGAAAGTACTTGTTCGTAAAACGAATAGCCCATTTTTGTAACTTCTTCGGGTGTGTAGCCGCATAAAAACAAGGGATGCGATGATACGAAGTAGAAATTTTCTTTTGAATAATCGATTATATATAAACTTTGATTGGTTACTCGCGATACCTTTTCGAATAAATCAGGCAAAAAAGCTAAGCGTTTATATTCTGCTTTCGGTATGATCTCATGCTTTATTGGAGCAAAAAATTGTTGCTTTATAGATACTTGTTTGTTAGCCATATTTACGTCTCGCATTTATCAGCACAAATATACCGAAAAATTCGACGAAAAATGGGAAAATGATCGAATTAAATTTTGAAATTTATGTAATTGTTTGATAATGAACAATAAACGTCTTTCAAATTTCTAAAAAACCGCCTATTTTTATGTGAAATGTGTAAAAATAGGCGTTTTTGCTGCTGAATTTTACTTTTGTAAATATCTGATTAGTAGTTATTTGTAATTTTTTTTTGATAGTTTTTTCTGATTTTTCAAAAAAAATCAATTTTTCGCATTGTTGTAATTAATTGGTAATAAGTGATTTAGTAAAAACGATAAAAACGCTTATTTTGAAAAAATTGCGTTGTATTTATTTGATTAATAGTGTGTTGTGATGTTTTTGTAATCTGTTTTAAAAAGCTAAAATTTTAGCTGTAAAAATACCGCATTTGCGGTATTGCAAATTAAAAAAAATGACTATATTTTTGTTCCCCAAAGTAGTGTTGTATTATTTTTTTTGAAAATGTATGAAGGGGTTTCCTAATCATTATTCGTGCCGTTGTTTGCACGATATTTCAGAAAGTTTATTGTTAGAACTTTCGCAATTTGTGGTAACCACTAATTATGCTCGGCATTGTGGCAAATTGCCGCCTTCTATGGAGGAAGAAATACAGGAAGTGTATCGTGATGAATTGGTTTACGCCCCACATTCCCGTTTTTACATTGTGGAAAATACAGAAACACAGAATATTGTGGGGTGTATACGCATTATTCGCTGGGACAAGCAATGTGTGTTGCCCATTGAGAAAGAATTTAATGTTAATGTGCACAATTTTGTGAATGCACAATCGGACACTGTGGAACAAGTTTTCCACATGGGACGTTTTGCAATAGCTAAGGAAACGGAACGTATAGGCATGATACTGTTTAAAACATTGCTCTATAATGCGTTTTGTAGTGTCGGTGTGTCGAAAAATGCTATTGTGTTTGCTGAGTTAGATGAAAAATTGTTCCGAATATTTCGCTTGCTGAATATAAGCTCCATATCTCTTGGACAATCAAAAATAGAATTAGGGTCGGAAACTATTCCGGCGTATATCAAAGCCGAAGGCTTTAAACCATTTATAGAAAAACATAAAAATCTTACATCTCATGTATAGCAGAAACAGAATATATGTAACCCCTGCCGAGCAAAAACGAATACATAATTTTCATATTCTTCTTGCCGGTGCCGGATTGGGCAGTGTAATTGCCGAATGTGCTTTGCGTTTGGGTTTCAATCATATCACTATTATTGATGGCGATGTGGTGGAAAAAAGTAATCTTAATAGGCAAAATTACACGGTTGACGATATTGGAAAACCCAAAGCAGAAGCATTGAAAAACCGTTTGCTCAGTATTAATCCACATGCTAAAATTAATGCTCACCATTGTTATCTTGATTATGACAATATACCGCATTTTGTGAGCAATGTGAATGTAGCAATTAATGCCATTGATTTTGATTCGGATATTCCGTTTGTATTCGATTATATGTGTGAATCACTCAATATTCCGGCATTACATCCTTACAATTTGGGGTGGGGTGCATGTGTATTTGTGGTAACCGACAAAAGCAAAAATCTTTCGCATATATCGCATAATCCGCAAGATTTTGAATTGAAATTTGCCTCTTACGTTGTGGAACACCTTACTGCACAAGGAAATGATATGCAACATTTTAATCAATGTATGCAAGCATACAAAAATGAGGAACAGAAACTGCCGCCACCGCAATTAGCAGTAGCCTCATGGATTGCTGCAGGTTTGTGTGCCGATATATTATTCCGTTTAGCTATTGGAAAACAAGTGAAATTGTTTCCTGATTTTTATTTTAAAACCTTATAACAAGCCAAACATACTTTGCAAACGCAACGTTGAGATTTAGCAACTCATTCATGAACCAAGGACACAAGATGCGGCACGTGCGGTATCTTGTGTTTTTTTTTATTTCACCCCCTAAATCCCCCTAAAGGGGGACTTTTGCTCAGTGGTAATCCTATTGTTTAAAGCCCCCTAAATCCCCCGAAGGGGGACTTTTGCTCAGTGCTAATCCTGTTGTTCAGGGGTATTCCGTTTCTTAAGCCCCCCTTCGGGGGGTTGGGGGGCTTAGGGTTATTTCATGGCTTCCTCAATCAAAGCAGTAAATACATCGGCTTCTTTCATACCTGCAGCGCGTATTTGTTGCGGAATAATACTTGCTTTGCTCATTCCCGGCACGGTGTTGATTTCCAGAAAATATAATGTGTTGTTGGCTATAATATAATCCACACGGCACACACCTTTACAATCCAATGCGGTGTAAATTTTTGCCGTTAATGCTTTGCATTCTGCTGTCAATTCTTCCGAAAGTTGTGCAGGCGTAATTTCACGACTTTTACCTTCGTATTTTGCGTTGTAATCAAAAAACTCATTATCGGTTTGAATTTCGGTGATTGGTAACACACTAACGGTATTGTTCACTTTATACACGCCATTAGAAATTTCAATGCCTTGCACAAAACTTTCGATTATCACTTCATCGTCTTCATGCAAAGCCAAGGTAATTGCCGGAAGTAGTTCACTTTCGTGTTTTACTTTGCTTACACCAAAACTTGAACCGCCATTATTGGGTTTTACAAAACAAGGTAAGGATAGTTGTGCAATTATTTTGCACGCATCAATTGTATCGTTTTTTCGCACCAACAGAGCTTTTGCTGTGTGAATATCGAAGGCTTCCAAGAATTTTTTTGTAGCAAATTTATTAAAGGTCAAAGCACCGGTGAATACTCCGCAACTTGTGTAAGGCAAACCAATCAATTCAAAATATGCCGGCAGACGACCATCTTCGCCCGGCGTGCCGTGAATGGAATTATACACGCAATCGAATGTAATTTTTGTGCCCTCCATATCAAAACTAAAATCTTCTTTGCTAATAGGATAGTGCTTGTTGCCCACTTGTGCTGTCCATGCTGTCTTTGTAATGCACACAGGAAATAAATCGTACAGTGCACTATCCATCATTTCCATTAATTGATAGGTGCTTTTCATAGAAATTCCCGATTCCGAAGAGTAACCGCCGCCTATAATTGCTATTTTCTTTTTCATGTTTTTTTGATAATTAAGATATTCAATTGATATTCATAGATATTTACTGCGAGATAGTGTGAATGCAGTATTGTTCACATTCTGTTCGGCGGTAAAAATACAGAAAAAGCAATTCACTCGTACAATTCGCACAATTATCTATCATCTATTTTTTAACATTCGAGAAAAAAAACTATAATTTGCTTTGATAAACAAATAATTATAGTACATTTGTCAAAAATAATTAACTAATATTTTATGAACATTTACGTAGGAAATCTTGATTACAAGATTAAATCAGAACAATTAGCTGAAGCTTTCGCTGCTTTCGGCGAAGTATCAAATGCACGCATCATTACCGACCGCGAAACTCGTCGCAGTAAAGGTTTTGGCTTTGTAGAAATGCCGAATGATGAAGAAGGAGCCGCAGCAGTGAGCGCACTTGACGGATCAACTTTGGGTGCACGTCAAATTAAAGTTACAGAATCGTTACCAAAACAACAATAGTTTTATTTCCTTGAACAAAGGATTTTTACCGATTTTTTGAATGTATGACTTAAAGAAAATCCTTGCCGTAGTGGTAAGGATTTTTTTATGCACTAAAAAAATGTTCATAAACAAATAATGTGGAATATACATTATTGTCCTACAATTGCGTTTCTTTGCTATTATTCGGTTAGTCGATTATTCAGTTATTCAATTATTCAGTTATTCCCATGTCGGACATTATACATCTTTTACCCGATTCGGTTGCCAACCAAATTGCCGCAGGCGAGGTGGTGCAACGTCCTGCTTCGGTGGTAAAAGAATTACTCGAAAATGCCATTGATGCCGGCGCAACCGATATTACTATAAAAATAGTTGATGCGGGACGCACACTCATTCAAATTACCGACAATGGCAAGGGAATGAGCGAAACCGATGTGCGAATGGCTTTTGAACGTCATGCGACATCGAAAATTCGCAGTGCCGAAGATATATTCTCAATAACCTCAATGGGCTTTCGTGGCGAGGCTTTAGCTTCAATTGCCGCAGTGGCTCATGTGGAAGTAAAAACTCGCCGTCCCGAAGACGATTGCGGAACACGATTGGTTATCAAAGCATCGGAAGTTGAAAGTCAAGAACCGGTTTCGTGCGCTGTGGGAACGAGTTTTGTGGTTAAAAATTTATTTTATAACATACCGGCGCGCCGTAAGTTTTTGAAATCGAACCAAACCGAGCAAAAGATGATTTTTAACGAAATTTATCAAGTTGCTTTGGCGCACTGCAATGTGGCTTTTACAATTTATACCGATGAAAATTTGTTTGCAAAATATCCGGTGGCTCATTTGAAGCAACGTATTGGCACCTTGTTCGGCAGAAAGCTCGAAACTCAGCTTTTGCCGATTGAAGGACAAACGTCAATTGTGGCAATTCACGGATTTGTGGGAACGCCCGAAATGACAAAAAAATATTCCTATTTGCAATATTTGTTTGTGAATAATCGATTTTTTCGGCAAAAAAGTTTTCAAGCGGCAATTATGCGTGCCTATCAAAATTTGATAAGCCCCAAAGATTATCCGCCGTTTTTTGTGTTTTTTGAAATTAATCCGGCGCATATAGATGTGAACATTCACCCCACAAAAACCGAAATAAAATTTGTGGAAGAATACAATATTGCGCAATTACTCGAGGCATCGGTAAAACACACGCTTGGTAAAAATAACGTGGTTCCGTCGCTCGATTTTAGCGACGAGGTTAATTATTCCGATTTGTTTGCAATCACAACCGGGAACAATGTGAAACTACCTGCATTGGATATTAATCCGCATTACAACCCGTTTGAAAGTGTTCGTAGTACAGCTCCGTCATCGGTGGCAGGAGGGAAGCCGTCGTTTCCAATGACACACAAACAATCAACAACGAATTGGGAACAATTGTTTGATGCAGCTCCGCGACAAGCAGAAATACCTGTACAACAAACCTTCCTGTCGGCACTTAACAGTGCCGACAGTGCTCCGTTACAAGAAAGCGGAATGTGTATGCAAATTCAAAAAAAGTATATACTCACGCAGGGTAAAACGGGTTTGATGCTGATAGATATAAAGCGAGCGCATAGTCGCATTCTATACGAAAAATTTTTGGCGCAATTGCAAAGCACCAAACAACTGAGTCAGCGCACTATTGTGCCTATTCGTATGGAAACCAGTGCGCATGAAATGAGTGTGTTGCAGGAAATTTTGCCACAATTGGCGGAATTGGGATTTGAAATTGAGCATTTTGGTAACACAACTTTTATAATTCACGGTATGCCTGCCGATGTAGATACAGCACAGGCGGAACAAATTATACATCAATGTATAGCCGAATATGAAGAAGGAAAATCGCTTAATGCTCGTGAGCGTATAGCACTTGCACTTGCACAGTCGGCTGCACTCTACCGTAATCCTACCATGCAAAATGATGAAATGCAAATATTTATAGCACAGTTATTTCAATGTTCGGAGCATAATCTTTCTGCCGATGGTAAACGGGCTGTGGTGCTTTTAGATTATGCGGAACTTTTCAAGAAATTTAATTCGTAATGTTTTTTTTTGAGGAGTTAAGAAGTTAGAGGAGTTAAAAGGAGTTAAAGGAAGTTATCTCTCATCTCTACACTCTAATCATTAACCATTAACCACTATAGATTTTTAGAAGTTCCCTTATGTTACTCAATGAAATGCTATATATTTGCCGCTAAAATAAAAAGACTATGAGTAATTACTCCCTTTCCGGATTTTCCGGTTTGACGCCGGTTGTGAAAAATTTACTTTTGCTCAATGTTGCAATGTTTATTATTGACGTTATATTGCGCTCTACTTCCGGTTTCGATCTATCGCATTTGCTTGGATTACACTATATTGCTTCTGCCGATTTTAAGCCTATTCAGTTTGTGAGCTATATGTTTTTGCACGGCGATATTGGGCATCTGTTTTTCAATATGTTTGCTTTGTGGATGTTTGGTACTATTATAGAACAATTTTGGGGTGCGCAACGATTTTTTATTTTCTATATGGTGTGTGGTATTGGCGCAGGTGTGGTGCAAATTGTGGTTGCTTACATTCGCATACGGAATCTTGCAGGCGAATTGCCGCCGGAGCACTCTGCCGAACTTTTGAATATGTTGTATAACGAAGGTGGACAGGTGCTGATGCAAGGGAAAAATTATGTGCAACCATTGTTGGGACAACTCAATGTAATTATAAACACCACTACTATTGGCGCATCGGGAGCAATTTTTGGTTTGCTTATGGCGTTCGGAATGCTATTCCCTAATGCGTATTTGTACATATTTTTTGCAATACCGATACAAGCAAAATATTTTGTAATTCTGTACGGAGCTATCGAATTTTTTGCAGGAATGAGCAATAGTGCAAGCGATAATGTGGCTCATTTTGCCCATTTGGGCGGAATGATATTTGCTTTTGTCTTGATTATGTGGTGGCGAAAACGGGGAGTGCGTAGCGGTGGTTTTTAGGAAAACAATGAGAGATTGAAATTGCCCATTGAAACTACCGTGTATGAAACCCTTGTTTACTCGAAAAAAAATCATACCTTGCGCACACTAATTAAAAAGACGCATAATGAAAGAGAAAATCCAATTAGAATATCTAATAAAAGCATCAACCAAAAGTCTCTACGCAAGTATTTCTACTCCCGAAGGACTTGCAAAATGGTTTGCCGATGAGGTACAAGTAGATAAAGAAAATAAAGAATTTGTTTTTGAATGGGACGATGAAGAGCAAAAAGCAAGTGTGATTGCTAAAAAAGTGCCGGATTTTATACGTTTTCAGTGGGAAGACGAAGATGCACAAGAATATTTTGAATTTCGTATATTGGTAGACCCGCTTACCACCGATGCGGTTTTGGTCATTACCGATTTTGTAGAACCTGACGAGAAAGACGATGCGGAGCAATTATGGAATTTACAGGTAGAAGCATTGAAAAAAAGTTTGGGCGCAAATTAAGAATTACCTAAAAGGAATTAGAAAGTATATCTTCGCATTGCTATAAATAACTGTATATGTTGAGATTAAAAAAAATTGATAGCTATATTTTAAAAGCATACGTAGGTCCTTTGATACTTATGCTGTGCATCACCACATTTATTTTGCTTATGCAATTTTTGTGGAAATATGTGGACGATATGGTTGGTAAAGGTTTGGAGTGGTCAGTAATTTTGGAATTGCTGTTTTTTGCCACCATGAATATTTTGCAAATGTCGTTGCCCTTATCCATTTTGTGTGCATCAATTTTTGTGTACGGTAATTTGGGTGAATCCAATGAACTGATAGCGATAAAAGCAGCAGGAGTGTCGCTGTTTCGCTTGATGATGCCGCTTATAATTTTCAATGTGTTTGTTGCCGGATTCGGATTTGTGTATTCCAACAATATTTTGCCCTATTCCAATTTGCGCCTATGGTCGCTTATGTACGATGTGCGCAATCAACGTCCCGAAATGAATATTAAGGAAGGCGTGTTTTTTGATGGAATAGAACAGGTGCGTATAAAAATTGCGCACAAAAATCCCGAAACCAATATGATGTACGATGTTATGATTTACGATCATCGTAATAATTTGGGAAATACTAATGTTACCATTGCCGATTCGGCTCGAATGGAAGTTATTAACGGTGGACGTTATTTGCAGTTTTTGTTGTATCACGGGCGGCGTTACGAAGATGTAACCGAAGGGGTAGATGCGCAATATATGCGTGAAAAAAATCCGTTTCGTACCGAGGAATTTTCAAAACAACAGGCTTTGTTTGAGTTAGAATCCTTTGGTTTTAGTCGCACCGATATGGATTTATTCCGTCATAATTCGCAAATGCAAAATGTGTCGCAATTGCGTTTTACGATTGATTCGCTGCAAGAAACGTATACGTATCGAAATCAACGATCGTTTGATTACTTTTTTTCGCAGTATTTTTTCAAATCACGCAGTAAAAGCTATTCCGGAGGTGAGTTGGTTAATATAGACACGTTATTTGCGGCATTCAATACTGCGTATCAGGAACAAACACTTACGAGGGCTTTGAGTTATGCTCGTTCGTCGGAAAATTATCTTGCCACAGCTATTGACAATAATGAAACGCAGGATATGACCATCAATAAACATCGAATAGAATTGCATAAGAAATTTATTTTGGCTCTGGGTTGTTTTATCATGTTTTTTGTGGGGGCACCATTTGGCAGCATTGTGCGCAAAGGCGGACTTGGCGTGCCCATTATTTTTTCATTTTTCTTTTACTTGTCTTACTATGTGCTTTCCATGTTTGGCGAACGAGCTGTGAAAGCTGTTGAGTTGCCGGCATTCCAAGGAATGTGGATTTCTACGGCGGTTATTTTGGTGTTGGGCATTTATTTTACGTACATGGCGGT
>JAISIO010000031.1 GCA_031262005.1 Bacteroidales bacterium | reverse complement strand
GCAAGAGCGTCATCGGTTATTTCAATTTGCGTTACTTTTGCCATAGCTACTGCAATGACTGGTGGTGGGGTATATTCCACCTCCACAACTTCTTCTTTGGGAGCATCGTCGGCAATATTAATTTCCACCATTTTGTTCACATCTTCTTGTGTAACCTCCGTACCACCACCAAGGTTTAGTTGATCCACCACTTTTGGAAGAAATATAGCTAAAAGTCCTACAATAAATACTACAAGTATTGCTTTAATATGTCGATTCGACGAATCGTTACGTAATTCGTAAGCTCCGTAAGTCTGATTCCTCTTGTTAAAGGTAATTTCCAACCATTGGGGCGAATATAAATCAAAATCTTTGATTATTTTCATAACTTTTTTAGTGTTTTTATAAGTTATTTATTATTCTTTTTTTGCACTGGCAACCTGCGCTTTCTGTGCGGGCGACAACACACTATCGTCTCCGGTTTTATTATAATAGAGAAACGCATCACCCTCAGAAATATCGGCAATTTGATAAAATCCTATATTGGCAATAAGCATTTCGTCTAATATATCAACCATATTAGCATAGAGCGACGCATCGAGTGGTTTTATCAGTACGGTAGGAGCTATTTTCAATTCCGTATTCGCACGTTTTTGTATTATGTTTGAAAGCGAATCAAACATTTTTGTATCTATCTCGCCGGCACTTCGTTTAACTTTCAATTCCTGAACTTGTTCGTAGGTACCAGCATTCTTTTTCATAAGAATTTTGCGAATGCCTTCTTCACCGTATTTTGTAGGTTTTAAAAACGTAGAATCTGTATAACTTGCATCGGTAAGTTTTCCTTCATAATAGAAGAGTTGATCGTCAGCCCCCATAATAATAGTAATTGCCGTAGATTCACGAGCTTTAACAGGGTCAACAGGTTGGTTTGTTTCCGCTGTAGGCATTGAAAGATTCATCACCTGCGGTTTCAACATGGTGGTACAGAACATAAAGAACGTAATAAGCAACATATTCATGTCCACCATAGGGGTAAAATCTACACGAAGCGTATGTTTTTTCTGTCTCGTTTTTTTGCCGCCACCTTTTTCGTTTGCTTGTACTTCTGCCATACGTATATAAGTAATTTTGTTTTGTTAATAATTGTTATTTATCAGACGACGCAGTGCGCAAATTTGTTACAAGTAAATATTGATTTTCTCTCAATTTTCTCAAATCATTCATAATACCTTTCACAACTTCGTATTGTGTTTTTTGGTCGGCTTTCACAACCAATTTAAGAACTTTATCATTATTTCTTTGATAGTCAATTGTACGAGCATGACGCACCCAATTTTGAAACTCATTGACACTATTTCCTCCAACGTTCAGCACTTTTGCACTCGTAAGAGTATCTGCCGGAATACCTACATTTTTGTTATTCGGGATTTTTAATTGTTCTCCCATGTAAGCATCTTGCTGATCGACCTTCATATCCAAATACGCCGGCAACTTTGTAATCGGCACCCCAAATGAAACAATCTTGCGAAGAGATTCAAGTTGGGTTTCGGTAAAAGAAACACCGTAATCATTTCCAACTGCTACCGCTGTTTGTGTTACAAGTTCCGGATCGTCAAAACTTAAAAACACCTTACCCGCAGTATCAAGAAGAATTGTCATTGAGTTCGTTTCGGGAACTTTAATTTCAGAAACAGATGCAGGAGTATTAACTGTAATAGGTTCTTTTTTCACGAAAGTTGAGGTCAGCATAAAAAAAGTGAGCAACAGAACTGTTACGTCACTCATCGCAGTCATGTCGATGAACGTACTTTGTTTTTTTACTTTTACTGCCATATTTTTACTTAAAGTTTAAGTTTATGTTTAGGGTTCAGAATATGGAGTGTGCAGTTTTGATTACTGCACACCACACCCTTCGTAACGCTAATAACTATATATTATTTTTCGTGAGTTTCGGAGAATGCTTGTGTTAAAGCAAAGCCGATTTCTTCAATAGCATAAGTCATATTATCAACTTTACCGCTAAAGAATGCGTAAGAAATAATTGCACAAGAACCTGTAGCAATACCATTCGCAGTATTGATCAACGCTTCGGAAATACCTACCGAAAGAGCCATAGAGTCAACACCACCCGAACCGCCTGCAAGAGCTTGGAACGATTTAATCATACCCAATACCGTACCGAACAAACCGAGAAGAGTACCAAGAGTTGAAATAGTTGCAATGATTGATAAATTTTGCTGCATTGAAGGCAACTGCAACGCAGTAGCTTCTTCTACTTCTTCTTTAATTTGAGCTATTTTCGATTCTTTTGGAAGATCTAAACCTTCTACTTCTTTGTATTTTCTCAAACCTGCATCAACAATAGCAGCAACCGAACCTTGTTGTTCATCGCAAATTTGTTGTGCTGCTGCAAAATCACCCTGTTTCAACGCTTGTTTTACGTTGGCAACGAATTTCACAAGATTGCCTTTACCTTTCGCTTTGTTAAGAGCAAAGAAACGCTCAACACTTAAAATAAGTACTGTTAACAATAACGACAAAATGATTGGCACCACAAAACCACCTTTGAACATTGTACCCAAAAGGTTAATCGGGTGATTAGCCGGGTCGCCACCTTCAAAATTACTGCCTGCACCAAGTACAAAAAAGAAAAACATTTCAGCTAAAATGACGCTGACTACGATTACTGCAAAGGCAGAAATGCCTCTTGATTTTTTCACTTCCATAAAATAAAATTATTTGGTTTAAAATTTAATATAAAAATATTTGTCGCAAAGATAGAACTATTTTTTTTAATAGAATGTGATTTCACCATGATTTTTTGAAATTTTATTACGGCATTCTTTTTTCGCTATTATAAGCCTTTTGCAAGGGTTTTGATTACAAGATATTGGAACGATTTGCCGCTAAAAGCTTTTATGCCGAAATTAACAAAAAAACGAATACACACTATGAACAGCAGCAATAGCCGCAGTTTCGGTACGCAAACGACTTTCTCCCAACGTAATTGCTTGCCATTGTTTTGCAAGAGCCTGAGATACTTCCTGTTCCGAAAAATCGCCTTCGGGACCAATAGCTATACACACAGTGGAATTATGCGGAAGAATATGCGAAAGTTTCTGTTTTGTGCCTTCGTAGCAGTGCGCAATGCATGCCGTGCCTGCAAACGGACGGTTGAGCACATCGGCAAAATCGGTCAGTTCGTGTAACACCGGTTTGTCGGCTTTGTAAGATTGTTTCATAGCCGAAAGAATAATTTTTTCAATACGATCGAGTTTTAGAATTTTCCGTTCGGAATTGTCGGTGCGAATAGGGATAATTTCGTCAATACCAAATTCAACGGCTTTTTCTACAAAGAACTCAAATCTATCGCTGTTTTTTGTGGGAGCAACGCACATAGTTAGTTTATAATTATGTGTGCCGAATTGCGGTGTGCTGCTCAGAACGGAACACAAACAGTCATGTTTATTAATTGCTTCTATGCGACTTTCGTACAAATTTCCTCTGCCATCAATAATATGAACAACATCACCGATGGTTTTGCGTAGAACTTTTGTGCAGTGGTTTTTCTCTTCATCATGAAGAGTTATCTGGTTATTTGTTACGGAAGTAGAGTAGAATAAGTGCATGATTATTCGATTTTAGATGTAGTTTGAGTTATCTGGAAAAAAAGACAGAAAGATGCCATCTTTGTTTAATGCCACGCTCACAACATCGCACGATTCTTTCTGTAAAAGGTTGGCAAGTTATCAAAAAATACTGTATGCGCAAAGAAAAAAGTGTTTGATTTTGCTTGAACGAGTTATACATCTACACCCTATTTGGGCATTGCAACGGCGGAGCAGAAAAGTGCATTTGATAAGAGCAAAACAACTCGCTAAATGTATAGTTTTTTGCATAGATTTAGCGAAGTATTTTAAAATAAGCGCTAAATGCCACATCAACAATATTCTATTTTTTATCAATTCACCGAATTACAGCTATTTCGGTGAAGCACACTCACCGAATATGCAAAAAACCGACAAAAGTTTTACGGGGATTAGTGGAGTGCAACTTTCAGTGTGCTTGCTCTAATTATGGTGAAGTCGGAGACGCGGCACGCCACGTCTCTACAGCCTTTCAATTCTGTTTCACAAAATGATTAAACGAAAAATCATAGTGATTTTTTTCATCGGCATACTGCTGCTCTGTTTTAATTAATTCCCACTGTGAAATGTCAAAATCAGGAAACAAAGCATCGCCTTCAAAAGAATGATGCACGCGAGTTAGGTACATATCGGTAGCATAATCGAATGCTAAGGCGTAAATTTGCGAACCGCCGCAGATAAAAATTTCGTCATCATTGGTACACAGCGCAATGGCTTCCTGCAACGAATGCGCCACCAAACAACCTTCGGGAGCGGTGTAATTCTCGTTGCGAGTAATAATTACCGTTGTGCGATTGGGCAAGGGGCGTCCACCAAGCGAATCAAAGGTATTGCGCCCCATTATGATATGGTGCCCGGTGGTTTTTTGTTTAAAATAACGCAAATCGGCAGGCAAATGCCAAATGAGGCTATTGTTGTTGCCTATTACATTATTCTGAGCAACTGCCGCTATGATTGCTATTTTCATACCGACACCTCCCCTGCTATGTGCGCCTGCGCCTCATAACCCACAATTTCAATATCTTCGTAGGTAAAATCAAATATGGATTTTACGTTAGGATTTAATTTCAATTTCGGCAATTTTGTTGGTGTGCGTGTCAATTGCAAATTGCATTGCTCAATGTGGTTGTTGTAGATATGAACATCACCAAAGGTGTGAATAAATTCGCCTACTTCGAGACCGCACACTTGCGCAATCATGTGTGTAAGCAGCGCATACGAGGCAATATTAAAGGGCACTCCCAAAAACAAATCGGCACTGCGCTGATATAATTGACACGACAACTTGCCATTAGCAACATAAAACTGGAACAAAATATGACACGGCGGCAACGCCATTTCGTCAATCATAGCCACATTCCACGCACTAAGCAAATGACGGCGCGAATCGGGATTGGTTTTAATTGCATCAACAAGTTGCGAAATTTGATCGATATGTCCGCCCGCATAATCGGGCCACGAACGCCATTGATAGCCATATACCGGACCCAAGTTTCCTTTTTCGTCTGCCCACTCATCCCATATTCGCACTTTGTGTTCTTTGAGGTACGCAATATTGGTTTCGCCACGCAGAAACCATAATAGCTCATAAAAAATGGAACGAGTATGTAGTTTTTTTGTGGTAAGTAACGGAAATCCTTCTTGCAAATTGAAACGCATTTGGTGTCCAAAACAACTTATGGTGCCTGTGCCTGTACGGTCATTTTTTTCGATTCCCTCGTGGAGTACTTTTTGGAGTAGGTCTAAATATTGTTTCATGGCGTGTTTGATTATTTCACAAATTTTGATAGCAAGCGTAAATAATGCACCTGATAGCCGTTACTATTTTCACTTACCGACCATAGATTGAGGGGCCAGCCCATATTCATATCCAAATATGATTTTTGTGCCGGTTGGTTGCGCAGTTGCGAAATATCATGGGCAAAACATTGCGCATTGTTGTAATCACTATCACAATTTTTGGGGCAACAACCGTCCCAGTCATAAGCAGGATTTGGTCCACCAACCAAAATTCCAGGAGCTGGTCCATACGTTGATTTTCCAACTTCGCCCCACGTTTTGTTACCATAGTGAAACCATGCATGATATACCGTATTTGCCGAATGTTCGGAACCATAGTTGCTCATATTTGTCAGGTAGCACATATTCAACGGATTAACACCATGCAAATAGTGTATATAGTGTTCAGCATAGCGTTTAGCATCTGCGGTTAATGTTTCATCAATAGCATATTGTGCAATGTTGTAAAAAATAGCCCCTTGTTTTGCTTTTGTGCCATTCGATCCCCATACGTAATCTTTTTGATAGGCAAAATACGGGTCAATCATATTTTGCACAGCAGGCAAATTATGAGCAGTATCGAGTGCCGAGCGATATACTTGTTTTATGTGTGCCGCAACTTTGGGCGTTGCATTTTTGAGTTGCGCATAGTTCAAAAGCATATCCTGATTGGCTTCGCCAAAAGCAAACACCAATTGCCATGCAATCATGCGGGATTGCGTATAATTCGCATCAAAAAATTCTTGATATTTTGTATTGCCTGTTAGTTCAAACAAACGCATAGCTGCATATAATTTTTTCTCGGTGCGAGCAAGGTCGTCTACTTCCTGTTGTCCGGCGGCTAATCCTTGCGTACCGTGTTCTGTGCTATTGTTATAAAAGGTTACATTCGGATTTTTTTCTGCCCACGCCCATGCCTTTTCGGCGGCTTTTTCTAATTCGGAACACAGAATTGCAAATCTATCTACATCTTTTTTGTTTGTAACAGACAATGATTTCAACACTTTTGCCGTATACGCATAGCTTGTAGCAGCCGAAAGTGTAGCCGAAGTGCTCGGGTCGCCCCAAAGACTTTGCCCCTTTGCCGCCGACGGTGGTGCCGCTTCGTCGAGTTTTACAATAGAAATTACCGAACCGTCTTCCTGCTGTAAGCGGAGCAAGTGTTGTGCACCAAACAGCACTTCATCAATAATATCGGGAATAGCATTCCCCGATTCGGGAATACCGAAATCGTCTGTCCAAGCAGCAGGATTTTCCTCGTATGCTAAAAGCAGATAGTTGATATAATCAGCAGTCCAATTGGTGTATTTATTGAAATCGCCGGCATCGTACCAACCACCTTGCACGTCACGCTCGGTGCTTGCATCATTGGCTGCATTCCATTTGCGACATTGCGTATCCTGCAATGCACCTAAATGGCTTGCGCCATCTGCCCATGCCTCGGTAGCATATTTGGCGTCTTTGGGAAAACCCGCTCTTTGAAAATAGAATACTTTAAAGGCTTGTTTGAGTATGTTTTTGTAGACATTCTCTGAAATTTCAAATTCGTAGGATTTTACATTCTTTTCGGTATCAAGCACGTAATATGTTCCTTCCTGCGTTACCGGCGAGAAATCAAAATGCCATGCTTTATCGCCCGACGATGGATCAATTGCGCCATTGTTCCACACAGTAGGAGCGGCAGAAAACACTGTTTTTTTAGTTTTCGCATCAACTAAGGCATATAGTTGTGCTGGCGTATATGTTTCGGTAGAGTCAAAACCCACTTCCGGAGAACGCAGAATAGCTATTTTTTGCGATTGAGGCACATAACCAAATTGGTCTATGCTGATGTATGGCGAGGTTTGCGCACAAAGAATAGTGCTTGCCATAGTTGTAATAATAAAGGATAGGATTTTTTTCATATTTTGGGGGTTTTGATATTCAGTTGATATTCAATAGATATTATGATATTCAGTAGGTATTCGATGGATATTCAATTGATATTTAATAGATACTCATTGTCTTGTGTCTAAAAGTCTTGTGTCTAAAAAGTCTATTTCCTCAAATAACAGGTTTTAAGCACAATGCTGCTGCCGTCAATTTTGCAATCAACTTCTTCGAGATTATCGGTCAAGCGAATGCTTTTTACTTTTGTTCCGCGTTTAATAACCATTGACGAACCTTTTACTTTTAAATCTTGTATTACCGTTACCGCATCGCCGGTGGCGAGTTCTGCGCCGTTGCTATCGCGCGGGGTGTTGTCGGTTGCGGTTGCGCTTTCATCCGATCCATTGGTTTCGTAAGCACAGTCGGGACATATATAGAGCGTTCCGTCGAAATAAATATTTTCAGATTGACATTGAGGACAGATTGTAATGGTATTCATATTTTTTTGTTTTTATTCATTGCACAAAAGTAATGAATAAATATGAGATACGAGACATGAGATGTGTGATTTTCGTAGCAACCGTTGGTTAATGGTTAATGGTTAATGGTTAGAGTGTAGTGATTAGAGTGTAGTGATTAGAGTGTAGTGATTAGAGTGTAGTGATTAGAGTGTAGTGATTAGAGTGTAGTGATTAGAGTGTAGTGATTAGAGTGTAGTGATTAGAG
>JAISIO010000192.1 GCA_031262005.1 Bacteroidales bacterium | reverse complement strand
TTGAAATTATAAAAATCCTCTTTGCGCAACTGTGGCAAAGAGGATTTTTTACAAAATGTGGTAGCTGTAATCAAAATCTTTCTATATTTGTTTTTCGCTTTGGAGAACCATAAAAGAGAACAATATGTATCGGCAAATTTTTATATCTACAGATGTGAACAGAGAGGAAAATAGAAAGAAAAGGGAAGAAATGTTAAAAAAATACTCTTTTAGCAGAGGCGATTACAAATTCGACCGAGACGAAAGCAAACGATTATGATTAACCGAAACAAACTACAGAAACAATTAATATGATAGAAACAAACAGCAACATAGCACTGATAACGAAAGAGGAGTGCTTTGAATTTTTTGATGCCGTGGGGCAACCTGAACTGAAAAACACATGGGAAAAACGAGAAAGTGTAATTTGTAAAGCATTGCATGATTTTGCAAAAGGCGATTCGGCTTCGTGGATTGGAGCCATTGGCAATTTGCCATATCGCGCCGTTGTTATTTTGAATGGTGCCGATATTTCTACTTCGGGTCAAAAAGTGGATTTTAAAGCACGTCCGCTCCGTGTGGCATTCGACACTCCGGTATTGCCCAAAGAATATGCTAACTTACAAGTGGGCTCTCGCATAGCTGCGCTCAACGGACTTACATGCGAGCATATTGTGCTCAAATCGTATGGTGACAACCGATACCGCTTGTTTAACACCAAAGGTTTGAGTGTGGACGGTAAGGAATTGACCATAAAATACGATTGTGCTTCATCGGGCGCAAACTATACCGACCAATACGAACAAGACAGCGAAACTGCGTGGTCGAACCAGCCGGAAATAGAAGAAGCAATGCGAGAATTTGATGCATTAGTTGCGCAAACCGGATACGAAATAGCACCTAAAAAAGGAAAATCCAAACCAGAACAGGTTTCTAACCAAGTAAATACCGACGAAATTTTGACAAAAATTGCCGAAGCAAAAGAACTTGTGTTTGAAAAATTACAGGCAAACCCTGGTGTTTTGTCGTATGAATTGGCACACGAACTTGTTGAAAAATTCCCATACGAATTGTATTTTGCCGATGCGGTGGAGCTTGCGAAAGATATGTGTGAAGTGAAACGAATTAACGATGGCATCAACGATATGTCGGAAGTGAAAAATGCCAGCGATTGGAATACAATCAGTGCGCTTTTGGAACGAACCAAAGAACAAAACCAGCGAGCAACAACTATTGAAATAAATGCGGCAAATCATTTTTCACAGAGATAGAATAGCTTGTTGAAGTATCAATCGTTTTCCTATTTTTATGGAAAAAACAAAAACAATGGAACATCAAGACGGAACGTTTGAAAGTCATTTAACCGAAATGAAAGGAACCGACACGCAGGAAAGCGTAAACTCATCGGCAGTTGCACGCTTTAAAAGTATAAAACGTGCACGCAGACCGCTTTCGGCACAAGAATATATTGACGGTATCTGCCGTGGCGATATGAGTATTCTCAGTCAAGCTATTACTTTGGTTGAAAGTAATTTGCCGGAACATAAACAAATGGCGCAAGACATTATTCAAGGGTGCCTGCCTTATTCGGGCAATTCCATTCGCATAGGCATTACCGGCGTTCCAGGGGTGGGTAAAAGCACATTTATAGAATCGTTTGGCGTGATTGTAACTGCCGCAGGGCACAAACTTGCCGTGCTGGCAATTGACCCCAGCAGCGAACGTACGCAAGGCAGTATTTTGGGCGACAAAACCCGTATGGAACAGCTTTCGATAGACCCGAATGCCTATATTCGTCCTTCCCCCTCGGCAGGTTCACTGGGCGGCGTTGCTCGTAAAACGCGCGAAACCATTATTTTGTGCGAAGCAGCAGGTTTCGATGTTATTTTTATAGAAACGGTAGGAGTGGGGCAGTCGGAAACGGCGGTTCATTCTATGGTGGATTTCTTTTTACTGCTTATGCTTGCCGGTGCCGGTGACCAATTGCAGGGTATTAAACGGGGAATTATGGAAATGGCAGACAGTATAGCCATTACCAAAGCCGATGGCGCAAACGAATACAAAGCGTCAATAGCACGAGCAGAATATAGTTCGGCGTTGCAATTATTCCCTAAACACCCGTCGGGTATCAATCCCGAAGTGTTTGTGTGTTCGTCTATTGAAAATAAAGGGCTGGAAGTAATTTTTGAATCTATAAAAAATTATATTGCCACGTGTAAAAGTAGCGGATATTACGACGAAAAACGCAAAGAACAAGCATCGTACTGGTTGTACGAAACCATTCAAGAACAGTTGCAGTACGATTTTTTTAACAATCAGGCAGTGGCGCAGTCGCTCAAACAATTTGAGAACGATGTGGTTAATGGGAAAATGACTTCATTCTCGGCGGCTTTTGCATTGTTGGATTTGTATAAGGGAAATAGGAGTTAGGAAATAGGAAACAGGAATTAGGGGATAGGAAATAGTTTAAAACCGCACTATTTATGTATCTTTGTCATTATTAATGTAAAACATACAATACTATGAGTACAACAGTAATTATTATTTTAGTTTGCGTAATTGTCATTATTTTTTGGATTGTTTCTATTTACAACCGTTTAGTTCGTTTGCGTAATAATCGTGAAAACGCATTTGCCGATATTGACGTGCAGTTGAAACAACGTTACGATTTAATTCCCCAATTGGTGGAAACGGTAAAAGGCTACGCAAAACATGAGAAATCGACACTTGAAAATGTAATCAATGCGCGCAATGCTGCAGCCGGCGCCACTACAATTAACGATAAAATTGCTGCCGAAAATACATTAACTTCGGCACTTGCAGGACTAAAAGTTACACTCGAAGCGTATCCTGATTTGAAAGCCAATCAAAATTTCTTGCAATTGCAAAACGAGATGAGTGATATTGAAAACAAACTTTCAGCTGTGCGTCGTTTTTTCAATTCGGCAACCAAAGAATTGAACAATGCCGTGGAAGTATTTCCTTCAAATATTTTTGCAGGAATGTTTGGTTTTAAAAAAGAAGCAATGTTTGATTTGGGTGCGGAACGTGCTGCTCACGAACAAACACCACAAGTGAAATTTGATTAACATACATAATGGAGAAATGGGGAAAATTACAAAATAGAAAAATCCCATTTCTAATTCTTTAATTTCCAAACGTACACTATGCGCTATATAGGTCTTTTAGCTCAACAACGCCAAAACAATATCCGTTCTTTGGTGCTCGTAATTTTATTCCCCATATTAGTGCTTGCATTGTGCTATAGTGCAATATATGCTATGGTGTTCTATGCCAACGAAAATCCTTCGCACGAAATGGTTTTGCACGCCTTTGTGCACATAGCACCTTTTGTGATTGCGGTGATTGCGGTTTGGTTTCTTATTGCCTATTTTTCGAACACATTGCTTATAAAGCGTGCTACTCAGGCACGGTCGCTCACGCGCAAAGAGAATATGCGGATTTATAATATAACCGAAAACCTGTGTATGTCACATGGTATGCCTATGCCCAAAATTAATATTATAGAAGATCCTGCGCTAAACGCTTTTGCCAGCGGATTGAACAAAAATACCTATACCGTAACACTTACACGGGGCATTATAAACACACTGAACGACCAAGAATTGGAAGGAGTGATTGCACATGAGCTTTCGCATATTCGCAATCGTGATGTGCGTTTGTTGATCATCAGCATAGTGTTTGTAGGAATTTTTGCAATGATAGCGCAAATTGGTTTCCGCATGGCACTGTTTAATGGCGGCGGCAGAAATAAAGACGGCAAAAGCAATCTGGTTTTACTTGTAATAATTGCCGTAATAGCTATTATCGGTTATTTTCTGTCAATTCTCATGCGTTTTGCTATAAGTCGCAAACGAGAATATTTTGCCGATGCTTCGGCAGCAGAAATGACCAAAAATCCACGAGCATTGGCTTCGGCTCTGCGTAAAATTTCGGGTAATCCTAATCTTGCACACGAAGCCCCCGATAGTGTTTCGCAACTGTTTATAGAACATGCTGCGCATAAAGCTGCGTTCTCTTCGCTTTTTGCCACTCACCCGCCTATTCAAAAACGGATAGAGATTTTGGAACAATTCTAAGGCAACGTTGTGGAGTAAGTTTACAAGTTTATTAGTTGGAAAGTTTGTA
>JAISIO010000139.1 GCA_031262005.1 Bacteroidales bacterium | reverse complement strand
TCTCCGAAATTCCATAACCGCTCAATTGCAACAAATGCGCCGTATTTTGCCCATACATACATTTTGCTTTTACTTTCAGTTTTTGTATGCTATACTGCGCATACGCCTGTGCCGAAAGCGATGAAATTCTGTCGTCAACTTTTGCTTGAATTATAGTAGGCACTTCGTTTATAATCACTTGCCGTTCGCCAACTGTACGAGGGCGCAATTCCAAACGAGCTATTCCTGCTCCAAAAATCCATTGTTTCGGCATATAATCGAAACCAACATACAGTTCCGGCAGGATATTATTACGCAAATATTCAGGCGAAGAACCATGCTGACCAACCGATAAATTTTGCATTTGATACACCGCTGCTGAATACACATGCAAATCTTTCATTGCATAACCAATTCTTACTTGCGGACTCCTGTTCAACGGCTGAAAAGGAGCTCCTGTTGCCACGCCCAACACCTCCGGCACTACCGTTCCAAACATTGGATGCCACGTTTGCCCCATTTGTACATCTAATTTCTGCCACTGTATTTTTACCCATGCTTGTCGCAAACGCAACACTGTATTACTGGTAAGATTACCTCCTGCTATGGAAAAACCATCGAAATCGGCTTCTACATTTGCTGATATTTTTGCATTCCATGTGTCAATTCCGGTAATACGTAATCCTAAGCGACTTTCCATGCTCAATAAGCGCGATACCGGTTGTGCATTCAAATCTTCCCCAATTTCATTTACATTTTTATCAAGAGGCGCAAGATATAATAATCCTCCGGCTGATGTTAAACTTTGGCGAGTGTCGTAAAAAAACTCATTACGTACAAATCCGTAGGGAGAAAATTTGATACGCTGTTCTGCCTCTTGCGCTACCATTGAATGAGCAAAGCAACTCAACAGTGCTATAAAAATTGTTTTTTTCATGTGCTTCTTACCTATACAATATTTCATGCAAATGAACACACTCTTCGTTACTCAACGTGTAATTATTGCTATGATTTGCTAACGAATTATAAACAGATACACGGTGTGAACCTTTCTTACGTACAATGGAATGCAAGCACAATGTGCGCAAAAACAAACTCTGAGAGGCGATAAACAATTATATATCAACTGATTTTGGCTTTGCATCACGATTGTGCAAGGCTCTAAAAATATTGTTACGATACTGGAACGAAACGGTAATATTTATTATTTGTGATTGTGTGTAAACAGGGAAATGCTCAATTTTTCCGCTGTAATTGTTGTTGAATAAATCATTGAGATAGTATGAACATTTCAAATTCATTCCTTTGGGCATTTGTATTCCCACAAATATCGACGGTAAAAATCGGTCGGTAGCATTGCTAAACCATTCGCCTTGTTTGGTTTGGGAATTTGTTTTTGTTTTCAATCGTTGGCGAAAGTGAAATGCCATATCATATTCACCGCCGCCATACACAAAACAGTGTTTTGAAAACGAACCCAATTTGAGAGCTAACGAAGCATTAGCGGTATATACACGGTGCACCGTGCGTTTATACGTTACATCGTCAATAGTTTCATTACGCGCCCGTATGCCTATATTGCGCAGTCCCAAACCTGCGGTCAATCCTAAATTATTGCTAAAATTACAATGTGTAAAATGCGTAAAATTGGTAAACGCTATGGTGCGCACCGCTATTTCGCTTTCATTTTCAGTTGCTAACTGTTTGTTGGCAAATTGAAACGATAAATCAGCAACCCAATTGCTGTATATCGCTTTTGTTTTTGTGGGGATAGGTATCAAATCTTGAGCTTGCAAACTTCCCACAGAGCAGAAAAGTATACAAAAGAATGAATATAGTATTTTCATTGGTTTAACAGATTGGCTAATATATTGCAAGGCGTTTATTTATAGTCCATATTGGAGCAACAAAGATAGTTTTTTTCTGAGACATACAAAAATTGCGTCTATTTACTCCAATAAATCCGGACGAAGTAATTGTGTGCGCTGCAACGATTGTTCCAACTGCCATTTTTCTATCTCTTTGGTATTTCCCGAAAGTAAAATTTCGGGAACAGCCCAACCATTGTATACTTCGGGACGGGTGTACACCGGCGGAGCGAGTAAATTATCCTGAAACGAATCGCTCAGTGCCGAAGCAATATCACTCATGGCACCGGGAAGCAAACGCACCACACTATCGGTAACTACGGCAGCAGCTAATTCGCCACCAGTAATCACAAAATCGCCTATAGAAATTTCCTTTGTTACAAACTGCTCACGTATGCGGTGATCTATACCTTTATAATGACCGCAAATGATTATGATATTCTGCGCAAGCGAAAGTGTGTTTGCCTCCCGTTGATTGAAGGTTGCACCATCGGGAGTCATATACACAATTTCATCGTAGGTGCGTTCGGTCATCAATGCTTGCAAACATTTATGAATAGGCTCTATTTGTAGAACCATTCCAGCACTGCCACCAAATGCGTAATCATCTACACGCTTGTGTTTATCGGTACTGTAATCACGAATATTATGAATATGAATTTCAACAATATTCTTGTCTTGCGCCCGACGAATAATCGATGTGTTAAACGGACTTTCGAGCAATTCGGGCAAAACAGTTAGTATATCAATGCGCATAATGAATATTTTTTTGCAAAAGTAGGAATTTTTATGAACGAGTATTCGTACAACGTTTCTCAAATCATTTTCAATAGAGTTTTGTTTCCATTCGTTTCATAGTGAATCCGATTTACAAATGCAACAAATTGATCGGTATTGGGAATTTGAATTTCGTTTACCCCAACAGTTTCGATCTGTGTAAGACAATAGCCCACAGTCATTAAATCAGGTGAAACAGCAGGCGAAAACGTTGACCGTTTGTCATCGGAAGACTTGTTTTCATACAGCAAATTGGCATCAACAAGGCGCATCAAAAGCGTGTTAAGCAATTTTTGCGGTATTGATAATTCTTCGCTTAATTCCGAAAGAGAAGGCGCAGGTTTACCCGTGTCAAAATTTACAATAATTGTGTGCAAAACCCACAACGATAGCGTATTTTTTAGTGTATGACTCATATTGTTGCTGGCAACTTCGCTTTCAAAGTTTGTAATATTTTGCGCAGCGTATGCAATTTCGGCACCAAGCAATACCACCACCCACGAGGTTTGCAACCATATTAAGAACAGCGGCAAAGCAGCAAAACTACCATAAATAGTATTGTAATTGCTCACGCCTATTTGAAAACGTATATATGCATATTGCACAAGCTGAAACACCACGCCGGCAATAAAACCGCCCAAAAACGCCGACCGAAACGCAACTCGCGTATTAGGCATAACCATATAGAGCAAAGCAAATGCAAACCAAATCAAACTGTAGGGCAATAGATTGATAACGAAAGCAAGAAGCCCCGCCACCGACTGCACCCACGAACCCGTAGCGGCAAGAGATGCTACGCTCGAAGAAATGAACGAGGTGGCACTATTCGACACATACAAAAGCAGCGGAGTGAGCAACACAATGGTAAAATAATCGGTGATTTTACGAGTAAAACTGCGCTGTTTTTTCACCGCCCAAATATGATTGAGTGCACTTTCAATATTGCCCATAAGTTTGATAATAGACCAAAACAACACTACCAATCCAACACCAGCAATCACTCCACCGTTCGTATTATTGAGCAGCGCAGTGGCAAATTCTTGTATCTGAGCTGCAAATTCCGGCTTATCGGACAAAGTGGTATTGATAACATTTTCAATGTACGCCTGTATACCGAATCCTTTGGCAATAGCAAACGCCATGGCAAGCAGCGGCACCAACGAAAGCAAACTGTAATAGGTAAGTGCCGATGCTTTTTCAATCACACGATTGTCTCGAAAACTTTTGTAAGAATACCACGTAATGCGCGCCGTGCGTAATATGTGCGAATGAGCATGAAGCGTTTGTGTAGCCCACACCCACGATTGTATGCGTTGAAATATTTTTTTGAACATAATTGTAATAACTGAGTAATTGAATAACTGAATAACAGAACACTCTAAGTAACTAATTATAAGCAAAAATACAAAAGTGTTTTGGAATAGTGAATATGGCATTCCCGAATTTTCAACCATAAAAAAGAAAATGACTACTTGGTAAAGTATCTAAAAAAGTTATCTTTGTGCAAATTAGGCAAAAATGGAATCACTAAAATTAGTATACAATATGCTGATAAATAACAGAATAAAACATCAATAAAGATAAAAAAGAGATTGTTCAAAAGTGAACAATCTCTTTTTTTATACGATAGAATACAAAATAGTGGAATTATTTTATTTCCAACTCCGAACCAAGTTCTACTTCAAAGTCGCTTTCTATTGTTGCTTCACACGAAGCGTCAAGTGTTAATTTTGCTCCGCTTTTTACCGTTACGTTTTTTGCATATATTCTACACCCTGTAAATGGCGGATGCGTGTTCGTTATGGTTTGAGGAGGAATAGTGGTTATAGGGCATGCAGCTTGTACAGCCGCATAAGCATTTATACGCCCTGCACCAAGTTGCCCCGGATACAAATAAGCATCAGTAATAGGGTCGGCTGTTGATTTAATAATATTCTTAATTTCAGCAGGAGTTAAATTAGGGTTAATACTTTTTAATAATGCACAAACACCTGCGACTATTGGTGTTGCAAAAGAAGTACCAGAACGCATGCCTTGATATGGCCAGTTAATTGGATTACCATTTTCATCTATTGTACTTGTTGCTCCAGTGAGTATATAACCAGGCGAACAAATATCTACGTATGGAAAGTGAGAATGTGTAATATCTGTTCCATCAAAGAAAAATGTATGATTATCGTTCTTATCTGTTCCCGATACTATAATAATTCTGTCGTCATAATGAGGATGCAGTGGTCGCCAAGGTCCAAGAATACCGTTTATAGCACAATGTGTACCATTCCATCCATTCCCTGCAGGCATTACTATAACAGTGTTATTGTCTAAGATTTCTTTTACAGCAATTCGCTCAATGTTATTAAAATTGGTATCACAATTCCAACCACCCGCACTTGAAGTTAACACATCGGCATTCATTGCCAAAGAAGCATGATGAGCTCTTTCTAAATAATAGCCATTCCAAGCTTTGTATGGAATAATTTTACAATTAAAACCCACCCCAGCTAATGCTCCGCCTCCATCGGTATGTGAAGCAGCAAAACTTGCAACCCTTGTGCCATGCTGCTGCTTTAGGGCTGTAGAAGCAGAATAAAAAGGCTGATTATCATAAGGATCATACGTGCAATACATTTGATTTTGTAAATCAGGATGGTTTATATCAAACCATGTATCTAATATTGCGATTTTTGTCGAATAACTTCCTTTTGTAATATCCCATGCAGAGTCTGCTTGAATTTTTTTCAAATGCCACAACACGGGAGTGCCATCTTGATAAGCAGAATTCCAGTAAAAATCAATCGGGTCATATAGTTCTATCGTTTTACACTCTTCATGAACATATAATTCTTCAATGTCTTTTTTATTTTTGTGAGCTTGCAATAACGATATTTTTTCTGTTTCGCAAAAAACACTATACACCCGCCGTAGCGTATCGTTTTTAGAATATGGAAATGCTTGTTTTAGGCTATCACAATCTTTTAAAATCTTGTTATATCGTTCACTTTTAAATGTAAGTCTACTATTTTCATTTGTAATTAATTCTTGTTCTGTAGGCAATAATACCCTGATCTTCTTGCTTTGCGCATTTACACCCAATGGTATTAGCCCCCAAAAACCAATTAGTAAAATATACAGATTTTTCATAATTACTCTTTTTTTATCGTTTTAACACTTTTTTACTGACTACTGCATTGGGCAGTTGAAATTTACAATAATACATAGCATTTGCTGGAAAATGTGATACATCTATGATTGTTTGTGTTTGAGAAATTGTTTGTGTTAACATTATTTCACCCATACCATTGTAAATTGTCATCTTGGTATTTCCAACTTTTGTTTTAGGTATAGTTATAAGTACTTTTTCTTGTATAGGATTAGGGTAAATAGCAATATCAGTCTCAATTATCTGATTATGTACTGATGTTGAGATAAAACAACAATCTTTAATATACTCATTTTCAAAAGAATATAATTGAACACCATCGTTATATTTGCATGCAATAAAACCATCATACGTAAACCCCCAATTAGGACCTACTCCCTCAATAAACATTCTTTTTGTTTTACCTGAAAAATGATTGTTTATTAGGTCGTCAAACTGAATATGTTTTTTACCATTGCGCACAAAAACACTATCTACGATTATTGTTTTTTTATATTCGGTTCCGTTGTAAAATATGTATGTCAAATTAAATTCATCTCCAACAACTAAATTCAAGTCCATAATCACTATTTCTTCTGTAGAATTTTGTGGCACAAAATAAAGTTTGGAGTTTATTTCATCTGTTCTAATTTTTCCAATAGAAAACAATGGAGTTTCTAAAAGTTTATATTCATTATCTGTTCCAACTATCGAAACAGTGTCCATTACTGTCAAGCAGCCTTGCTCGTCTTCAGTGAGACAATTCTGTTGTGGTATAAGCCATTGAGTTGATTCTTTTCCAAAGATTTGAGCAAATTCTGTTTGTGTATGGGCTTGCAATATAAAGCAACAAGTAAGAACTGTAAAAACTAATTTTTTCATAATCAACCTCCTTATTTAGTCAATATCATTTGTTTAGTTTCACTCGCTGCTCCGTCGGCAAGCAATACATAGCTGTAAATACCAGCCGAAAGTGCGCTTGCTTCTATTTCAATAGCAACATTGCCTCGTTCGGTAATAGTGATACATTGCACTTGCACGCCTTGCATATTGTAAACGCATAGTTGCACTTTTTGAATGTGCTGTGGCACATAGCATGTAACCGTTGTACGTTCATTAAACGGATTAGGTGCGTTTTGGTAAAGTGTTAGTGTTTCGGAATTGGCGGCATCAGAAAGAGACATATTTTGTGTTGATTCAATTTCTCCGGATTTTAATGAACTATTTATCGTCTGTAATGATTGTACTTCCTTTTGTAACGTTTCAATCATTGTTTGCTGTTCTTTTATGGCTTCAAGCAACACGGGTAT
>JAISIO010000039.1 GCA_031262005.1 Bacteroidales bacterium | reverse complement strand
TAAATATTTTCCGTTTCTTTATTTTGTTTGCAGTTCAAATACTGATACTCAATAATATAAATATCCTTATCTTTGGTAATTCTACACCATATTTGTATGTCATGTTTTTCCTGATGCTGCCTTTTGAAACAAACAGAACCCTGCTGTTATTGCTGGGCTTTGCGGGAGGTTTATTGATTGATTTTTCATTAAATTGTCCGGGAGTTCATGCAAGTGCTTCGCTTGTACTATGTTACGTGCGTCCATTTATATTAAAATCTATGTCGCCACGGCAGGGATATGACATTAACAGTCAGCCAAGTATAGCCGATTATGGGTTGAGGTGGTTTTTGCGCTATGCGTTTCTGTGCGTAGTTATACACCATCTGGTAATGTTTTTTAACCTATCATTCTCCTTCGATTATTCGTTTTTTATGCTTGTAAAGGCACTACTCAATATTGTAGTTACGTTAGCACTTATACTGCTGTGTCAGTACTTTTTTTATAGAAAATAGGTTTCATAATGAACTCTATACTAATATATTGCAAATTAACACAGTACATATAGTATCATATAAATGGATTTAAAATTTCGACGAATTATTGTTTCTGCCGTGTTTGTAGCGGTTGCTCTGGTTTTTGTGGGGCGGCTGTTTTACATTCAGGTTGTGGACGATAGTTATAAACTCAATGCGTTGAACAATTCCCGCCGTTTTATGGTAAAGCACCCTGCTCGCGGATTGATTTACGACCGCAATCACGAGCTGATTGTGGCAAACGAAGCTGCTTACGACCTTATGGTGGTGTATGGACAAGTACAGAATTTGGATACTATTGCATTGCTTGATATTTTACAAATAGATAAACAGTTGTTTCTCAAAGAAATGCGAAAAGCATCGGATAATCAGTACAGACCCTATCCGGTGGTGAAGCAAATTAGTGTGCAAACGGCAAGCAGACTGCAAGAAACCTTGCATAATTTTCCCGGATTTTTTACACAAGTGCGCACCGTGCGAAGTTATCCGCATAAATGCGGAGCTTTGGTGTTGGGCTACATTAGCGAGGTTACCAAAAAAGATATTGATGCCGATGCCTATTATGAACAAGGCGATTACATAGGTAAAATTGGCATTGAACGAGTGTACGAAGAGTATTTGCGAGGACAAAAAGGCGGAGCGTATTTAATGGTAGATGTAAAAGGACGAGTAAAAGGTTCGCTCGAAGAGGGTAGGCACGACTCTCCTTCGGTGCTGGGTAAAGATCTTATAACCACACTCGATATAGCATTACAAGAATATGGCGAAAAATTGATGGGCAATAAAATAGGCAGCATAGTGGCAATTGAGCCGAAAACCGGCGAAGTGCTTGCCTTGGTTTCTACGCCTACTTTCGACCCCAATTTAATGGTGGGACAAAGCATTAATGCCAATTACAGGAAATTTGCAAATGACCCAAACAAACCACTGTACAACAGAGCTTTGCAAGGCGACCGCTATCCACCCGGTTCTACATTCAAAATTGTGAATGCACTTGTGGCTTTGCAGGAAGGAATTATTACCCCGTCGTTTACCGTGGGCTGCCAATCGGGGTATTTTGCCGGAAGTCTTAAAGTTGGGTGCCATGCTCATGCGTCGCCGTTGAATTTGGTGCAATCCATACAAATGTCGTGTAATGCTTACTATTGCAACATTTTTCGCGCAATTCTCGACGCCGATAGATACGGAAGCGTGCAAAATGGCTACAATGTGTGGCGCAAACACGTAACTTCCATGGGATTGGGCGCACCGCTCGGTATAGATTTGCCGAGTGAACGACCCGGAAGCATACCGAAACCGGAATATTACGACAGATATTATGGCAAGAATCGCTGGAAATCGCTAACAATTGTTTCGCTGAGCATAGGACAAGGCGAAATTTGTATGACACCGCTGCAAATGGCTAACTGCGCTGCAATTATTGCCAACAAAGGCTACTATTACACACCGCACATAGTGCGCGAAATTCAAGATACGGTGATGGATAATACCTTTAAGAAAAAGCACGTAACAAGTTTTAAACCAGAGATTTTTGAGCCTATCACAAAAGGAATGTACGAAGTGGTGCAAGGCGAAAGCGGTTCTACGGCTCGCATAGCTGCCATTCCGGGTATTACCGTGGGTGGAAAAACCGGTACGGCACAAAATCCGCATGGCAAAGACCACTCTATTTTTATGGCATTCGCACCAATTGAAGACCCTCAAATAGCAATTGCCGTATACGTTGAAAATGCGGGTTTCGGAGCCACGTTTGCCGCCCCCATTGCCAGCCTTATGATAGAACAATACTTAACCGATACCATAAAACGTTCGTGGCTCGAAACACGCATACTCGAAACGAACCTAATTCCGAAACCAATCACACATCATGAAAAACAAAGAAATTAGCATTTTTCGCAAAATAGATTGGGTAACAGTGTTTATATATCTTGCGCTGGTAATTATTGGCTGGTGCAATATTTTCGCTGCTGTGTACAACGAAGAAGCAAGCATGATAACCGACATGAGCGAAAAATACGGAAAACAAATGATTTGGATTATATCTTCGCTTTTACTGGCAATAGTTATTTTGCTCATAGATAGCAAGTTGTATTTTAGCTTCTCATACGTATTCTATGCCTTTGTTATAGGATTGCTTTTGGTGGTATATGCTCTTGCTCCCGAAGTGAACGGTGCACGTGCATGGTTGGAAATAGGAGCATTCAGACTGCAAGCGGGCGAATTTTCAAAACTTGCAACAGCATTAGCCGTAGCCCATTACATGAGTCGCTATGG
>JAISIO010000191.1 GCA_031262005.1 Bacteroidales bacterium | reverse complement strand
GCGTTAAGATATTTTTGACGGTCTTCTTTGAGAGCAAAGGCAGTTTGCGCTATAATTGGAATATTCGGATATTTTTCTCTTAAAATTCTCATAGTTTCCACACCATTGAGTTGTGGCATGTGAATATCCATAAAAATTAACGCTACAGAAGGATTCTTTTCGACATATTCTATACCTTGTCTACCGCTGCTTGCGTACTCTATTGTAACATTGTATTCGGCAAAAAGTTCAGCGATAAGCACAAACGATGCTTCGTGGTCGTCTATTACCAATATTGTTTCGCCGTTGAACAGAATGGTTTCGTCTTCGTCGGTTTCGACTATTGCAGTGTTTGTCGGGCGTGTTATAGTAGTATCCTGCGGCACGTAGGGTAGCGTAAAAAAGAATTGTGCACCGTGCCCTTTTTCCGATTCCACCCAAATTTTTCCGCCCATAAGTTCAATCAAGCGTTTTGAAATAGTAAGACCGAGTCCGGTTCCGCCGAATTTTCGTGTAGTACTTCCGTCTTCTTGACGAAAATATTCAAATATTTCGTTATGATTTTCGGGAGCAATTCCCACACCTGTGTCTTTTACAAAAAACTCCAGTGTAGTATCGTTTAGCAGCGTGTAGCCAAAATGTACAAATCCTTTGGCAGTAAATTTAATTGCATTAGAAATCAAGTTGGTCAAAATTTGTTTCAAACGCACATCGTCCATATAAATTCGTACTTGCGAATCGGGCAATGTTTTTTGACAAAATAAACTAACCTCTTTGTTTTTTATCTGAAATTGCATTGAATCATTTATTTCCTGCATCAATTGGTTGAGGTCGATCCAAATGTATGATAACTCCATTTGCTCACTTTCAATTTTTGAAATATCCAAAATATCGTTGATAATGGTAAGCAAGTGCCGTGAATTGGTTTGAATATCGTCCAAGAATAGTTGTCGTTTTTCTTCGGAATAATTTTTACGAACAAGCAGCGTACTAAAACCCACAATAGCATTGAGCGGCGTGCGGATTTCGTGACTCATATTGGCAAGAAACGATGATTTTAGTCTATCGCTTTCTTCGGCTTTTTCTTTTGCCGCTATTAATTGTAATTCGGTAATTCTGCGTGCGGTAATATCTTGCAGCCAGCCTTCGGAACGGTCGTGTTCGCCGTTGATGTAGAAAAATTCTATTTCGGTGTAGAGGTATTTTACGCGCCCATCGTTGAATTGCAAACGCACTTCGCGGGTAAGAAATTTGTCTTTGCGTTGTATGCTGTTAAAATATGCTTCCGTTACGCTGTCTTTATCTTCGGGGTGCACTCGTGCCATGTATAGGTCTATGCTTGGCTTTACATTGGTATTGTATTCAAATAATTGATACATTACCTTGTTCCAATAGTATTCGCCGTTGGCGTGTATGGTAAGTGTTCCAATGCGGGCGTAGTCCTGTATTTTTTTTAGACGTTTGGTCAATTTTTGTGTAATTTGCGATGCTGCTTCTTGTTCGCTCACATCTTCTATGAATGCCAACATTTGCGATTTGTCGAAAGTCATAAACACGGTGCCTTTAATCGTTTTGTTGAACGGCGTGGTGTATTTTAATTGTACCGTTTTGTGGGTTTTATATACTTCATTGGCTGCCTGTATCCATACATTGCTTTCTACTACCGATTGTTTCAAACTTTTATTAAGAATCGATCCGAAATCAATACCGTTTCCGCTCCAAATTTGCTCGCACGCCGGATTTCGTTCTTGTATTATGTAATCAATCGGTTGATCGTTGCTATCGGTTTCAATAGAACAAGCCAAGAAACCAATACTCAAATTCTCGAACAATTGCGTGTACTTATTGGTGGTAAGTTCAAGAGCTTGTTTGGTTACAATAGTGTCGCTTATATCGTGTAACCAGCCTACCATTTGCTGTATTTCGCCATCGGCAGAAAACACGCCGTATAATTTTTCGTATATCCATTTTTCTTTATCGCCCAATTGCAGGCGATAGGTAATTTCGTGTATTCCGGGCTGGCGTTTTGCTTGATTGTAACATTTTTTTAGGGCGTGCACGTCGTCAGGAGCTACATAATGCAACACTCGGTACAACGAAGGGGTAAACACTTTGGAAGAAATATTGTAAATACTATACATTTCGCGCGACCAATAAATGGTGTTCGATTTAAAATCAACCTCGTAATGCCCTATTTTTGCCATAGTTTGCATTTCGTTCAAGTAAAATTCCTGATTGGCAATCAGTTCTTTCGATTTCATCAATTCGCTAATGTCTTGAAACAAAAGAAGATATTCGCCATCTAACGAAAGCGACTTACAATACACTTTTACAAAAATTTCTTCGTGATTGACCGACAAAAACGTGAATTGTTTATTGATACTCGTTGGATTTTCGCTCTGTTCGGCAATAAAATCCTCAAAACCTTTTTTCTGAGAAGGAATAACTAATTGCGAAATATCTTTTTGTAGAAACTCTTCGGTTCTGCCGCCAAATATCAAAAGAGCCATTTCATTGAGAAAGGTAATTTTATTGTCCTTAAAAATCAACAATCCGTTGGGCGAATTGGTAATTACCGAACGGAAACGAATTTCGTCGTATTGAATTTGTTGCACATAATCTATTTGCTTGCTTATGCTGTGGCATACTACAAGAAACACATCTTCGTCGTCTGAGGGAATTCGGGTTATATGTAGTTCCTTTGGTATCAGTTCGTTCTGTTTGCTGACAAGGTTTGCCATTACAAAACCGTTTTTTTTGTTGTGTTCAAAGTCGAAATTTTGAAAAAACAAGGTGTATGGCTTGTTATAGAGTTCGTTTTCTATGTAACCCGTTTTGGTTAAAAATTGATTATTTGCCTCTATCAGAATGCCTTGATTGTTGAGCACAATTACCGGAATGTCGTTTTGATAGAAAAAATCTTTGTATTTATCGCCATTGTGGTGTGCTCCTTGTTTGGTAAGCAAAAGTTTGTTGTACAGTTCAAAACGCATACGCAGCACGGTGTCGGGTTCCGAAAGGAATAAAACATCATTGAAAAGATCTGCGTTTGCCACATCATTGTCTTGCGAATTATATGCCACAGCAACCGAAAAACATCGAGAGAAACGCTCGTGTGTTATTACACTTTCGGCATATTCGAGTTCCACTAACAAGAGAATTTCTTGTGTTTCGTCGCATTCGCACACGCTATCTTCGGTTACGTGCGTAATTTTTTGAGTAGTATAGCTTTGCAATTGTTCAAGCATGGCGGTGTCGGCGCCCCAGAAGAGTGTTGTGTATGTCATTGGTGTAATTTTTTGTGATTTTTCACGAAAATATACATTCTGTTCGTATCGGGTGTTATGTTTGCATGATTTTCTTCACATTCTTGTGCGATTTTTTTGTTTTTGGTGTGAAGGCGTATAACCAACAACGGTTAAAAAATGCTGTTGGGTAGAACTATCTACAATGTGTTTATTGCATAAAGCGGCACATTTGTTAGCCACGATTCTTCTTTATAGTTTGCAAGCGAAGTCCGTATCGCTCGTTTGGGATTGTGTGTTTGACAAAAATATTTAAAACTATGAGCCGCAAGGTTTTCTCCGGCTTTCACTTCTATCGGAATGATTTCATTTTGAGCCGTCTGCACAAGAAAATCAAGTTCGTATTTGCTGCCGTTAAATGTATGATAAAAAATATCAAAATGTTCTGCTTGTAGTAGTTGTTGAAAAACATATTGCTCCGATAATGCACCTTTAAATTCCGTAAAAATAGCATCGCCGGCGGCAATGATTTGAGAATTGAGTTTAGACATTGCGCTCAATAATCCAACATCATTAAGGAATAACTTGAACGCCGACAATTCTTGATAATGAATGAGCGGAATATTGGGTTTGGAAGTGTTATACACCTTGTGCAGCAAGCCCGCATCAACGAGCCATTGTATGGCTAATTCAAAATCTTTCGCTCGTGCACCTTCTTTTATCACGCCATACATAAATTTCTTGTTTTCTTTGGCAAGTTGTGCTGCTATGCTGTCCCACACCATATTTATTCGCGGCACAATTTCTTTGGGAGCGTGTTTTGAAAAATCATTGCGATATGAAGTTAGTATTTGGTTTTGAATTTTTCTGGCGGCTTGCCAATCTCTATTTTCCACAAAATTCGCAACTACTTCGGGCATTCCCCCAGTGAACAAATAATATTGCAAAAGAGGAATCAATTTGGCACTGAAAAAAGTCAAGTTTTCCAAATCACGCTGTTCTACAAGTTCGGCTATGCCGGTTTCGCCCATTGCGAGCAAAAATTCGTAGAACGACAATGGGTACAACTTCATAAAATCAACCTTGCCTACGGGAAAAGATTCGTCAGGATGAATATTCACGCCAAGCAAAGAACCCGCGGCAATGATATGATAGTGCGGAGCATCTTCGTAAAAATATTTCAATGCGGTTATGCCTTTGGGTGCTGCCTGAATTTCGTCAAACACAAGCAAGGTGTCGTCTGCCGTTATTTTCATTTTGCAATAGGCATTCAACACCGTGATAATTCTATCAATATCAAAATCTACCTCAAACAAATTTTGAGGTGCATTGGGTCGTTCAAAATTTATGTATGCAACTTGTTTATACGCTTGTTGCCCAAAATCTTTGATAAGATATGTCTTACCAACTTGCCTCGCACCAATGAATATCAAAGGCTTTCTGGCTTTGTCTGATTTCCACTTTTTTAGGTCGTTTATCTTTGTTCTGTACATTTATTTCCGTGTTTTAATACCTGTTATTTACACTTTTTTCCAATGAATATCGAACAAAAATACACTTTTTTCCAAGAAAAATCACTATTACACAACACTTTTTTCCAATGAATATCGAACAAAACCACACTTTTTTCCACAAAAAAGCACTATTACATCACACTTTTTCCCACAAAAAGATAGTGTTTTTTTACACTTTTTTCTTGCGGGCATTCTATTGGTGGCAAAGCCGATTTGTCAACTTGTGCTTTTTATCCCATCGGGCGCGCCATACTTTCTATACATGCAATTTTCTCATCTGTTGGCACATATTTTTATCCGGTTTTTCGTTTTATTCTGCCAATAGCCAATCAATTACATTTAGCTTTTGTATTCCCTTATATGAGGTTACTACCTCCACATCAGTAGTTAAAAGTATTCGTTTGTTGTAATCTTTAATGAGTTCAAACGGGCGTATTTCTCGTTGAAAGGTACTTTCTTCTTTGGCTGTCCAAGCTACTTGTATATATTCGTAATCGCCTCCGGGGTTGCTGCATACGAAATCGATTTCCGCATTGTTTGCTTTGCCTATATTTACAGTTTTACCTCGGCGTAGGAGTTCGAGATAAACAATGTTTTCCAAATTATGCCCCATGTCGGCATTTGCAACTTGACCAAGCAACATATTTTTCAAACCCAAATCTACTGCATAATACTTTTCTTGCGTAGTTAATATCGTTTTTCCTTTAATATTAAATCTTTGCGTTTTGTAGAACAGATATGAACTGCGAATGGCTTCAATATATGTTTCCACCGTTTGAGGCGAAGCATTAAATCCCATATTTTTAAAAGATTTTGATATGCTGTAAGCAGATAAAGACGAGCCGATTGAATCGAACATAAAGCGCACAAGGCGGTCGAAATTTTCGGACTTACGCCACATATTGCGCACCAAAATATCTTTTTCCATGATGCTGTTGTATATACTTCTCAAATAATCTTTTTTCATTAAATCCGGCATAGCGCAAACACCGGGGAAGCCTCCGTTATACATATATTCTGCAAAAAGCAAATCTAAACGCGAATGGTCTGCCGTGGTTTCAATATATTCTTTAAATGAAAATGGGAGTATATGAATTTCAATATACCTGCCTGTAAGCAATGTTGCAAGTTCGCTCGATAGCAAGAAGGAATTTGAACCTGTTACATACACATCAATATTCTGACGCAAGTGCAAAGAATCAATAAACCGCTCAAAGTTTTCCAAATTTTGTACTTCATCAAGAAAAATATATGTTTTTTTACTATTCTCGGTTTGCGCAATAATCTCTGTATGCAATTTTTCCGGATTTTTTAAATAGGGAAGCATGGAAAAATCCTCAAAATTGTACGTCAATATATTTTCCGGCTTCACTTCGTGTTCCAGTAAATAGTTGATATACATACGAAACAAAGTCGATTTGCCGCATCGCCTTATTCCGGTAACTACTTTGATTACATCTGTGTCTTTCACCGAAATCAGTTTATTCAAATAATTTTTACGCTCTATCAGTTTCATATAACTATTTTCTGCAAAAGTAATCAAAACTTGTGAAATTTTAATAGTTTTTTAAGTAAAAATCCGTTTTATTGTAAAAACTTTCGTATTACACAAAGTTTTTATAATAATTTTATCGGGTGCGCCATACTTTCTATACATGCAATTTTCTCCTCCGTCACCCCATATTTGGCATACCATTTTTCATCTGCCCCGGCTCAGAAAAGTCTTGAAGAGGGACAAATTGAAAATCATTAAAAAATATTACTTTTGCATTTGGTATTATTTGGAAATATTGTAAAAAAAATCACAATACATGAACATCGGATTATTTTTTGGTTCGTTCAATCCTATTCACATAGGGCATTTGGCTATTGCCAACTATATGGTAGAATTTACCGACATGGAGCAATTGTGGTTTGTGATTTCGCCGCACAATCCGGCAAAAAACAAATCATCGCTGCTCAACAATTACCAACGCTACGAAATGGTGTGCAGGGCAATTGAAAATTTCCCTACCATGCGAGCAAGCACCATAGAATTTTCATTACCACAACCTTCGTACACCATTCACACGCTCACTCATTTGGAAGAAAAATACCCCAATTATACATTTTCGCTCATTATGGGCGGCGACAATTTAATGAATTTCCACACGTGGAAACATTATCAATTGATATTGGAACGCTATCATTTGTACATTTATAACCGTCCGCAGTGCTCCATTCCCGAGCAGTATCAAAATCTTGCACACATTCACTGCGTGGAAGCTCCGCTTATGGAAATTTC
>JAISIO010000089.1 GCA_031262005.1 Bacteroidales bacterium | reverse complement strand
CAGGGAATCATGAGCCTTTACACAAAACCCGAAACACACTATTTAATTGAAATAGGTTTTCGAGCGTTGTATGTGGTCGGTTTTGCCAATATTCTTTCCGCCTTTTCGTGGACAATTTTCTCGGCAATTTCGGCAACCGGTAATACTATGGTAGCACTCTTTGTTGAAGGTATTACGCTTGTTGTTTATCTTGTAACTATTTATTTGTTAGTTAGGCACTTTCCGCACAATCTTGAATGTATTTGGGGGGGTGAGATTGTGTATCAAATTGTACTTGGTTTGATCAGTGTATGGTATTTTAGCGGCACGCATTGGCAAAAAAAGAAAATATAACAGCCTGCTGATTACGGATAATGCAACGCAATTCTACGATTGCAGAATGCCCGAAAACCACAATATAATGAGGCGCACATAATAGAACAAAAAAGAAATATTAAACCATTACTTGAAAACATTTTAGCAAAAAAATTGTTTATTCAAATTGAAGTTCATACATTTGCAGCCCAAAATTTACATAAATAATTAATTAAAGGAATAAATTATGATTATTGTACCTATTAAAGAAGGCGAAAACATTGAAAGAGCGTTGAAAAAGTTCAAAAGAAAATTTGAAAAAACAGGCGTAGTAAAAGAATTAAGAAATCGTCAAGCCTTTACAAAAAACTCTGTTGTGCGTCGTGAGCAAAAGATTAAAGCAATTTACAAACAACAATTGCAATTAACTGATGAGCAATAATTCCTATAACAAGGAATTATTACAATCATTTTTGAACTATTTGCAGTTCGAAAAACGGAGTTCTAAACATACTGTTACATCGTATTCCAATGATGTTGTGCATTTTGTGAATTATATAGACGAGGTACTGCTTACCGAAGTTCACGAAAAACTCATACGGAATTGGATTGTAGATTTATCGAAACAAGGAATTACGGCTCGATCAATCAATCGAAAAATTGTTGCGTTGCGTAGTTTTTATTCGTTTCTACAAAAGAGTGAACAAACGGAGAAAAATCCCGCAGCACATATTACGGCTCTCAAAACAGCAAAGCGATTGCCTGTATTTGTAGAAGAAAATCAAATGGATATGTTGTATGAAGATGTGTCATTTGATACCGATTTTGCAGGGTTACGCAATAAATTAATTATCGCACTTTTGTACGAAACAGGTATGCGTAGGGCAGAATTGTTGGGCTTGCACACGCATTCTTTTGATTTTGAAAATCGACAGGTAAAAGTATTGGGAAAGCGCAACAAAGAACGCATAATACCATTGCTGCCCGAATTGACGCACTATGTACAACAATACGTTAAGGAACGAGAGAAATACGCCGCAGGGCATACATTTTTTTTTATAACCGATAAAGGTAAGCCAGCATACGAGGGCATGATTTACCGGATTGTGAAAAAATATTTGAGTGCGGTAACCACCATAGATAAAAAAAGCCCGCACGTATTGCGGCACAGTTGTGCTACACATTTGCTGAACAATGGAGCCGATTTACAGAACATAAAAGAAATTTTAGGGCACGCAAATTTATCGGCAACGCAAATATACACGCACAACTCATTAGAAAAAATAAAGGAAATATATAGAAATTCTCATCCACGAAATACAAAAAATAAATAATTATGGAAGTAAAAATTCAAGCAATCGGATTTAAAGCAGACGAAAAACTCAAAGATTTCACAACTGCAAAAGTTAACAAACTCGAAACATTTTCCGATAATTTGATTTCATCGGAAGTGGCGTTTAAAGTAATAAACACAGCCGACGAAGCTAATAAAGAAGCAGATATTCGAATCACCGTTCCCGGCAATGATTTGTTTGCAAAAAAACACGCAAAATCATTTGAAGAAGCAGTGGACGATGCAGTAGAAGCACTTCGCGGGCAAATCTTGAAATTAAAAGGCAAACACGAAAAAAAATAATCGGATTTGTTTGTTAATAAAAAAAAAGACGTACATTTGCAGTCCAAAATTTGGGGTGTAAGAACTCTGAAAAAGGCTTAAAAGCCGATGTAGCTCAGGGGTAGAGCGTTTCCTTGGTAAGGAAGAGGTCATGGGTTCAAATCCCATCATTGGCTCTTTTGAAGAAAAATTGAAAATTTTATATGTTTAAATAATAATAATTATTACAATGGCTAAAGAAAAGTTTGACAGAAGTAAACCGCACGTTAACATAGGAACAATTGGACACGTTGACCACGGTAAAACAACTTTAACAGCTGCAATTACAGCTGTATTGGCAGCAAAAGGATTGTCTGAAAAAAGAGATTTCTCTTCAATTGACAATGCTCCGGAAGAAAAAGAACGTGGTATTACTATTAATACATCACACGTTGAGTATGAAACAGCAAATCGCCACTATGCGCACGTTGACTGTCCGGGTCACGCCGACTATGTGAAAAACATGGTTACCGGTGCTGCTCAAATGGACGGTGCTATCTTAGTGTGTGCTGCAACTGATGGTCCTATGCCTCAAACTCGTGAACACATTCTTTTGGCTCGTCAGGTGAACGTACCACGACTTGTTGTATTTATGAACAAAGTGGATATGGTTGATGATGCTGAAATGTTGGAACTTGTAGAAATGGAACTTCGTGAGTTGTTGTCATTCTATGAATTCGACGGTGATAATACTCCTGTTATTCAAGGTTCTGCACTTGGCGCACTTAACGGTGAAGCTAAATGGGAAGAAAAAGTAATGGAATTGATGGATGCTGTAGATACATGGATTGAATTACCTCCACGTGATGTTGATAAACCATTCCTTATGCCGGTTGAAGACGTGTTCTCAATTACAGGTCGTGGAACCGTAGCAACAGGTCGTATCGAAACAGGTATTATCAAAACAGGTGAAGAGATGGCAATCCTTGGTTTCGGAGCAGAATTAAAAACTACTTGTACAGGTGTTGAAATGTTCCGTAAACTTCTTGACGAAGGTCAAGCAGGTGATAACGTAGGTCTTCTACTTCGTGGTATTGACAAAAAAGACGTGAAACGCGGTATGGTTATTTGTAAACCGGGTTCAATTACACCTCACAAAAAATTCAAAGCAGAAATTTATGTATTGAAAAAAGAAGAAGGTGGTCGTCACACTCCATTCCACAACAAATATCGTCCACAATTCTATATTAGAACAACAGACGTTACTGGTGAAATCGTATTGCCTGAAGGCGTTGAAATGGTAATGCCGGGTGATAACGTTACAATCACTGTGGAACTTATTGCTCCGGTAGCTATCAACCAAGGTTTGCGTTTTGCAATCCGCGAAGGTGGTAGAACAGTAGGTGCCGGTCAAGTAACAGAAATTCTTGAATAAGAATAAATAATTAACGTTAAGAGATTTGAGTTGCAATATACTCAAATCTCTTATACAGAGGGGTGTAGTTCAGTTGGTAGAGCGTTGGTCTCCAAAACCAAAAGTCGCGAGTTCGAATCTTGCCGCCCCTGCAAAAATTAAATACAATGGGATTAAAAACATACGTTAAAGAGTCATACAACGAATTGGCATACAAAGTGTCGTGGCCCTCGCCGCAAGAATTGCAATCGAGTGCTATTATCGTGTTGGTAGCTATGTTTATCATAGCACTTATTGTGTTGATTATGGATTTTTCATTCTCATTCGTAATGAAAGATTTTATATACAAATTACTACAATAATTTCTAACAGCAATTGAATAGAGCAATGAATGAGATAGCAAAGAAATGGTATGTAGTACGTGCTGTTAGCGGAAAGGAAAAAAAAGTGCGCGACCAAATAAGCGCAGAACTCTCACACAGCGATGTGGCTGATTATGTGGCGCAAGTGCTTATTCCAACAGAAAGAGTATTTCAAATACGCAACGGTAAAAAAATAAGCAAAGAGCGTAGTTTTTTTCCGGGCTATATTTTAATAGAAGCCGCATTGACGGGCGAAGTTGCTCACTTAGTGCAAAATGTAAACGGAGTAATAGGATTTTTAGGTGCGGAAAAAGGTGGAGAACCTGTGCCGTTACGTCCTTCGGAAGTAAATCGTATGCTCGGAACCGTAGATGAATTGGCGGAACGCGAAGAAGAATCGTTAGTGCCGTTCGTTGTTGGTGAAATTGTAAAAGTATGCGACGGACCGTTTAACACGTTCTCAGGTATTGTTGAGGAAATCAACGAAGAAAAGAAAAAGCTCAAAGTAATGGTAAAAGTTTTTGGACGAAACACGCCATTGGAATTAGGCTTTATGCAAGTAGAAAAGGAATCATAAAATTAGATAATAAGCGTTATGGCAAAAGAAGTACAAGCATTTATTAAATTGCAAATTAAAGGTGGAGCTGCAAATCCTTCTCCTCCCGTAGGACCTGCATTGGGTTCAAAAGGGGTGAACATAATGGAATTTTGTAAGCAATTTAATGCAAAAACCCAAGATCAACAAGGGAAAGTATTGCCGGTAATTATTACAGTATTTTCGGATAAATCGTTTACATTCATTGTAAAAACTCCTCCGGTGGCTGTACAATTAAAAGAAGTGGCAAAATTGAAATCCGGTTCGGCAGAACCAAATCGAAAAAAAGTTGCGAATATTACTTGGGAACAAGTAAAAACTATTGCGACCGATAAAATGCCTGATTTGAACTGTTTTACAGTAGAGTCGGCTATGAAATTGGTTGCAGGAACAGCGCGCAGTATGGGTATAACAGTCGAAGGCGAAATGCCAACAGTGTAACAGTAAATTGTATAAGGAAAAATGAAGCTTACAAAAAACAGAAAAAATGTTCTCGGTAAAATAGAGGCAAACAAAGCGTATTCAATACAAGAGGCTGCCAAATTAGTTGCTGAAATTACAACAACAAAATTTGATGCATCGGTAGATATAGATGTACGTTTGGGAGTAGACCCACGTAAAGCCAATCAAATGGTGCGTGGTGTAGTAACCCTTCCTCATGGAACCGGAAAAGATGTGCGTGTGTTAGTATTGTGCACGCCCGACAAAGAAAATGAAGCAAAAGAAGCGGGAGCTGATTATGTGGGATTAGACGAGTACATCGATAAAATTAAAGGTGGTTGGACAGATATAGATGTTATAATCACTATGCCTACCGTAATGGCGAAAATAGGTGCTCTTGGTAGAGTACTTGGACCGCGTGGCTTAATGCCAAACCCTAAAAGCGGAACGGTAACAATGGAAATCGGTACCGCTGTTAAAGAAGTGAAATCTGGTAAAATCGACTTCAAAGTTGATAAATACGGTATCGTACACACTTCGATAGGTAAAGTATCGTTCTCACCTGATAAATTAGTTGAAAATGCGCAAGAATTTGTTAATGTGATTAACAAATTGAAACCAACATCGGCTAAGGGAACATATATCAAAAGTATCTACTTATCTTCTACGATGAGTCCGGGTATTCCATTAGATACGAAAACATTTGTATAATTTTAGAACGGATTTATAATTATGGATATAGCAGAAAAAAGAGATATTGTTGAGAATATCGTACAGAAAATCAACGAAAACGGACATTTTTATGTAACCGATGTAGAAGCATTGAATGCTGAGGATACTACCGCTTTACGTAGAAAATGTTTTGAGAACGAAATCGAAATGCTTGTGGTAAAAAATACGTTGTTCCGTAAAGCATTGGAACAAGTAAATGCAAGTGAATTCGAGGAATTATATGGTGTTTTAAAAGGTTCTACATCAATTTTGTTTTGTAAAACAGCAAATGTACCGGCTAAATTAATCAAAGAATTTAGAACGGCAGGGAAAGACAAACCTGTATTGAAAGGAGCTTTTGCCGAACAGTCAATCTACATTGGCGACGATCAATTAGATTCACTTGTATCAATCAAATCGAAAGAAGAACTTATCGGCGACATTGTATTGTTACTTCAATCTCCAATGCAACAATTACTTGGGGCTTTGGAATCAGGAAAAAATACAATTGCAGGTGTGGTTAAAACTCTCTCAGAAAAGGAATAAATTAAGTAATAATAACGAACAGTAAATTAAATCATTTAGAACATGGCAGATTTGAAAAAATTAGCAGAAGAATTGGTAAATCTTAGCGTAAAAGACGTAAAAGAATTAGCCGACATTTTAAAAGAAGAATATGGTATTGAACCAGCAGCAGCAGCAGTAGCAGTAGCAGCAGCTCCAGCAGCAGGCGGCGCAGCAGCAGCAGCAGAACAAACTGAATTTGATGTTATCATGAAATCAGCAGGTGCAGCGAAATTGCAAGTTGTGAAAGTGGTAAAAGACTTAACTGGTCTTGGATTGAAAGAAGCGAAAGAAATCGTTGACGGAGCTCCAAAAGCAGTGAAAGAAAAAGTTTCAAAAGAAGAAGCAGAAAGCATTAAAAAACAATTAGAAGAGGCTGGAGCAGAAGTTGAACTTAAGTAAGAAATATTCTTATATCTCACCTAAGGTTTAAGCCATTCGTGGCTTAAACCTTTTCGTATTTTCCAAAAATTAACTTCAATTTTATACTCTTTGTACAATGGAAATCAAAGAAAGAATAAGCTTCGCTACCATAAAAAATAAATTAGATTATCCTGATTTCTTAGAAATTCAGTTGAAATCTTTTAATGAGTTCTTCAAGATAAATTCAACTCCTGAAGAACGAAAAACAGAAGGGTTAAGTTCGGTTTTCAACGAAAATTTTCCGATTACCGATACTCGCAATAACTTCAAATTGGAGTTCCTTGACTATCAATTAGACCCGCCTCGTTACACGATTGATGAATGTTTAAATAGAGGCTTAACATTCAGCGTGCCTTTAAAAGCCAAGTTAAAATTATCTTGTTCCGACCCTGAGCACGAGGATTTCGATACTGTAGTGCAAGATGTGTATCTTGGAACAATTCCATTTATGACCCCTCGAGGAACTTTTGTTATAAATGGAGCCGAACGTGTAATTGTATCGCAATTGCATCGTTCTCCTGGTGTTTTCTTTGGACAAAGTATGCACGCTAACGGCACAAAATTATATTCTGCTCGTATTATTCCGTTCAAGGGTTCTTGGATTGAATTTACTACGGATATAAATAATGTGATGTATGCATACATAGACCGTAAGAAAAAATTACCGGTAACAACTTTATTCCGTGCTATTGGTTGCGAAACCGATAAAGATATTCTCGAAATTTTTGACCTTGCAGAAGATGTGAAAGTTTCAAAAGCTGCTTTGAAAAAAGTGGTAGGTAGAAAACTTGCAGCTCGTGTTCTAAAATCGTGGATTGAAGACTTCGTAGACGAAGATACTGGAGAAATTGTTTCGATTGAAAGAAATGAAATTATAATCGAACGTGAAGTTATTATTGAAAACGACCATATTGACATGATTGTTGATTCAGGTCAAAAATCAATATTAATTCATAAAGAAGACCAAAACACGTCGGATTATGATATTATATATAACACGCTTCAAAAAGACCCTTGTAATTCGGAAAAAGAAGCGGTGTATCACATTTATCGTCAATTGCGCAACGCTGAACCACCAGATGAAATGACGGCTCGCGATGTGATTGATAAATTGTTTTTTTCAGACAAACGTTATGATTTGGGTGAAGTGGGTCGTTACCGCATTAACACTAAATTGTATGCCGAAGAAGAAGAAAAAGATGATACTCGTGTGCTTACCAAACGAGATATTATCTATATCGTAAAATATTTGATCCAATTAATCAACTCCAAAGCTGATGTGGACGATATAGACCACCTTAGCAACAGACGTGTGCGTACTGTGGGTGAACAATTACACAACCAGTTTGGTGTGGGATTGGCTCGTATGTCGCGTACTATTCGTGAACGCATGAATATACGTGATAATGAGGTGTTTACTCCAATTGATTTGATTAATTCAAAAACACTTTCGTCGGTAATTAACTCATTCTTTGGAACAAATCAATTGTCGCAATTTATGGATCAAACCAACCCATTGGGCGAAATGACGCACAAACGTCGTTTGTCAGCTCTGGGTCCTGGTGGTCTTTCTCGAGAGCGTGCAGGTTTTGAGGTGCGCGACGTTCACTATACACATTACGGACGTTTGTGTCCGATTGAAACACCGGAAGGTCCGAATATTGGTCTTATTTCATCGCTTTGTGTGTATGCAAAAATCAATGAATTAGGATTTATTGAAACGCCGTACCGCAAAGTGAACAACGGTGTGGTTGATTTATCTCCCGAAGGTGTGATGTATTTGAGTGCCGAAGAGGAAGAAAATTTAACGATTGCGCAAGCAAATGCCGAATTGAAGGAAAATGGCGAATTTGCAACAAATAGAATAAAATCGCGTGTTGAAGCCGATTATCCTGTAGTTGGTCCCGAAGAGGTTGATATGATGGATGTAGCTCCTAACCAAATAACCTCAATTGCAGCATCGCTCATTCCTTTCTTGGAACATGACGATGCTAACCGTGCCTTGATGGGTTCAAACATGATGCGTCAGTCGGTTCCGTTGTTACGTGCCGAAGCTCCAATTGTGGGAACAGGTATTGAACGCCAAGTGATTCACGATTCACGTGTACAAGTAATGGCAGAAGGTGCCGGTGTTGTAGAATATGTTGATGCAACTGAAATTCGCGTGCGCTACGACCAAACCGAAGATGATGCTTTTGTTAGTTTTGACGATAACTTGGTGTCGTATGATATTATTAAATTCCGTAAAACGAATCAAAATACGTGTATTAACTTGCGTCCGATTGTTGCTATTGGTGAACGAGTTTCCGAAGGGCAATGTTTGACGGAAGGATATTCAACACAAAACGGAGAACTTGCAATCGGTAAAAACTTGAAAGTTGCGTTTATGCCTTGGAAAGGTTACAACTTTGAAGATGCGATTGTGATTTCGGAACGTATTGTACGTGAAGATATGCTGACTTCTATTCACATTGACGAGCATATTCTTGAAGTTCGCGATACAAAACGTGGGCTTGAAGAATTTACATCGGATATTCCGAATGTGAGTGAAGATGCAATTAAATATTTGGACGAGAACGGCTTGATTCGTATAGGTGCAAATATTAAACCGGGAGATATTCTTATCGGTAAAATTACACCAAAAGGAGAATCAGATCCTTCACCAGAAGAAAAACTGTTACGTGCAATTTTCGGCGATAAAGCAGGTGATGTGAAAGATGCTTCGTTGAAAGCTCGTCCATCGCTCTACGGAACGGTAATTGATAAAAAATTGTTTAATAGAACTATCAAAGACCGTAAAGCTCGTGCCAATGAAAAACCGATTTTGGCGAAATACGAAGCGGAATTTAATGAAAGTGCCCGTAAATTACGAGAAGTATTAATTGAAAAATTAGTTGTTCTTGTAAATGGTAAAACTTCGCAAAGTGTGAAAGACTATGATGGTAATGTACGTATAGCAAAAGGTGCTAAGTTCACACAAAAAGCCCTCAATGAAATAGAGGATTACACCTATATGGTTACCGATAAATGGACTACCGATACTGCGAAAAATGCTGTGATTGCAAAATTACTTACCAATTATTGTAAAAAACACAAAGAATTGGAAGGCGAATACAAACGCAAAGTATTTAGCATAACAGTGGGCGATGAACTTCCGTCGGGAATTATGCAACTTGCCAAAGTGTATATTGCTCAAAAACGTAAACTCAAAGTGGGTGATAAAATGGCAGGACGCCACGGTAACAAAGGTATTGTGTCGCGCGTAGTACGCGATGAAGATATGCCGTTCCTTGCCGACGGTACTACTGTGGACATTGTATTGAATCCGCTTGGTGTACCTTCACGTATGAACCTTGGACAGATTTATGAAACTGTATTAGGTTGGGCAGGACGTGAATTGGGTGTGAATTTTGCAACGCCAATTTTCGATGGTGCATCGTTAGACCAAATTACCGAATATACTCGAAAAGCAGGAGTGCCTGATTTTGGTAAAACGTATTTATGCGATGGTGGAACGGGAGAGCAATTCGACCAACCGGCAACCGTAGGTATCATTTATATGTTGAAACTCGGTCACTTGATTGACGACAAAATGCATGCTCGTTCTATAGGTCCGTATTCGTTGATTACACAACAACCACTTGGTGGTAAAGCACAATTTGGTGGTCAGCGTTTTGGAGAAATGGAGGTATGGGCTATTGAAGCATTTGGTGCATCGAATATTTTGCAAGAAATATTAACATTGAAATCCGACGACGTGTATGGTCGTGCCAAAGCTTACGAAGCTATTGTGAAAGGCGAGCCACTACCGGTGCCGGGATTGCCTGAATCATTCAATGTGTTGTTGCATGAATTGCGCGGCTTGTGCTTAAATATAGATTTCGAGTAAAAATTAAATTGTAATATAATAAAATTCACACATTATGGCTTTCCGAAAAGAAACAAAAATAAAAACAAACTTTTCAAAAATCACTATAAGCCTTGCTTCGCCGGAAGATATTTCGGCGCGTTCAAGTGGTGAAGTTTTAAAACCCGAAACAATCAATTACAGAACCTACAAACCCGAACGTGACGGTTTGTTCTGTGAACGAATTTTCGGTCCGACAAAAGATTATGAATGTCATTGTGGTAAATACAAACGTATTCGCTACAAAGGTATTATTTGCGATAGATGTGGAGTAGAAGTAACCGAGAAAAAAGTACGCCGCGAACGGAGCGGTCATATTAATTTAACGGTTCCGGTTGCTCACATTTGGTATTTCCGCTCGTTACCGAATAAAATCGGTTATTTGTTAGGATTGCCTACAAAAAAACTTGATACCATTATTTATTACGAACGCTACATTGTAGTTCAGCCTGGTATAAAAGCTGATGATGGTATTAATGAAGGCGATTTTTTATCGGAAGAAGAATACTTGGACATTGTAGAAACGCTGCCTCGTGAAAATGAATTGTTAGACGATGAAGATCCTAATAAATTTATTGCGAAAATGGGAGCAGAAGCTCTTGAAGCTCTTTTGAAACGAATAGATTTAGATAAACTTTCGTATGAATTGCGCGACAGTGCAAGTAAAGAATCGTCGCAACAACGCAAAAATGAAGCGTTGAAACGTCTGCAAGTAATAGAAGCATTCCGTGATTCAAAAGAGAAAAACAAACCTGAATGGATGATTTTGAAATGTATTCCGGTTATTCCGCCAGAATTACGTCCGTTGGTGCCGCTTGATGGCGGTCGCTTTGCTACCTCGGATTTGAACGATTTGTATCGACGTGTAATTATTCGCAACAATCGTTTGAAACGATTGATAGAAATAAAAGCTCCCGAAGTAATTTTACGTAACGAAAAACGTATGTTGCAGGAAGCGGTTGATTCATTGTTCGATAATTCACGCAAAGCAAATGCGGTAAAAACCGATGCTAATAGAGCACTTAAATCATTGAGCGATAGCTTGAAAGGTAAACAGGGACGTTTCCGTCAAAACTTGCTCGGTAAACGTGTTGACTATTCGGCTCGTTCGGTAATTGTTGTAGGACCAAATCTGCAATTACACGAGTGTGGTTTGCCGAAAGATATGGCGGCGGAATTGTACAAACCATACGTTATTCGTAAATTGATTGAGCGCGGAATTGTAAAAACCGTGAAATCAGCGAAAAAAATAGTTGATAGAAAAGATCCGATTGTATGGGATATATTGGAAAACGTGATGAAAGGACATCCGGTGTTGCTTAACCGTGCCCCAACTCTTCACCGCTTGGGTATTCAAGCCTTCCAACCTAAAATGATTGAAGGTAAAGCAATTCAACTTCACCCGCTTGTGTGTACGGCGTTCAATGCCGACTTCGACGGTGACCAAATGGCGGTGCACTTACCTCTTGGAAATGCAGCTATTTTGGAAGCACAATTGTTGATGCTTTCTTCACACAACATTTTGAACCCTGCCAATGGTGCGCCTATTATGGTGCCATCGCAAGACATGGTGCTTGGTTTGTATTACATAACCAAAGAACGTGCGGGAGCAAAAGGCGAAGGTTCTATTTTCTATTCTGCCGAAGAAGCAATTATTGCATATAATGAAGGACGTGCTGATCTTCACGCAATTGTGAAAGTGAGATATACCAATAGTGCCGGTGAAAAATCACTTATTGAAACTACTCTTGGACGAATCATTTTTAATGAAGTAGTGCCCGAAGAAGCAGGATATATCAATGAACTTTTGACAAAAAAATCGTTGCGTGATATTATCAGCAATATTTTGAAAACTGCCGGTGCTGCTAAAGCTGCAAAATTCCTTGATGATATGAAAAATCTCGGATACAGCATGGCGTTCAAAGGAGGACTTTCGTTCAATTTGTCGGACGTAATTGTGCCGAAAGAAAAAGAGGACATGGTAAACGAAGGCTATCGTCAAGTAGAAGAGGTGCTTTCAAATTACAATATGGGTTTCATTACCAATAACGAACGATACAATCAAATCATTGATATTTGGACACATACGAATGCGAATCTTACCAATATTGTGATGAAACAATTGAGTTCCGACCGTCAAGGTTTCAACTCGGTATACATGATGTTGGATTCCGGTGCTCGTGGTTCTAAGGAACAAATTCGCCAGCTTTCGGGTATGCGTGGTTTGATGGCAAAACCTCAAAAATCGGGTGCGGTAAGTCAGGAAATTATTGAAAATCCAATCCTTGCCAACTTTAAAGAAGGTCTATCGGTGTTGGAATACTTTATTTCTACGCACGGTGCTCGTAAAGGTTTGGCGGATACGGCGTTGAAAACTGCCGATGCGGGTTACTTGACTCGTCGTTTGGTTGATGTGTCGCAAGACGTGGTGATTACACAAGAAGACTGCGGTACACTTCGCAGTTTGACAGCTACTGCCATTAAAAATAACGATGAAATTGTAGAAAGTTTGGGCGATAGAATTTTGGGACGCACAAGTGTTCACGATGTTTATCATCCGCAAACAGGTGAATTAATTGTTGAGTCGGGAGGTGAAATTACTGAGCTTATAGCACAACAAATAGAAAATTCGCCGATAGAACAAGTTGAAATTCGTTCGGCACTTATTTGCGAATCGCGTAAAGGTATTTGTGCAAAATGTTACGGTCGTAACCTTGCAACAGCACGTATGGTGCAAAAAGGTGAGGCTGTGGGAGTTATTGCTGCACAGTCAATTGGTGAACCGGGAACACAGCTTACACTTCGTACATTCCACGTGGGTGGTACGGCATCGAACATTGCCGCCGAATCGAGCATTATTGCAAAATACGATGGTATTGTTGAAATTGATGAATTACGTACCGTAGAAACCGAAGAAGACGGTAAACCGGTAAGTATTGTAATTGGTCGTTTGGGTGAATTGAAAGTGATAGATAAAAACACGGGAATTACTCTTACATCACAAAATATTCCTTACGGTTCGAAATTGTATGTAAAACCGAATGCCGAAGTGCTAAAAGGCGATTTGCTTTGCGAATGGGAACCTTACAATGCTTCGATTATTTCCGAATCGGCAGGTAAAATTTCGTTTGAAAGCGTTATCGAAGGTATTACTTATAAAGTAGAATCGGACGAACAAACAGGTTTTGAGGAAAAAGTAATTGTAGAAAGTAAAGATAAATCGAAAAACCCTGTTATTAGAATCTTGGATAAAACGGGTGATGTTATTCATAACTACAACTTGCCGGTAGGTGCGCATATTTCGGTAAACGATGGCGACAAAGTGAAAGCTGGTCAAGTGCTTGTGAAAATTCCTCGCGCTGTTGGAAAATCTGGGGACATCACTGGTGGTTTGCCACGTGTAACCGAATTATTCGAGGCTCGTAATCCGTCAAGTCCGGCAATTGTTTCGGAAATCGACGGTGAAGTTTCTTTCGGTAAAATCAAACGTGGTAATCGTGAAATTTCGGTTAAATCGCGAACAGGAGAAATTAAAAAATATCTTGTGCCGCTTTCAAAACAAATTCTTGTTCAAGAAAATGACTACGTGAAAGCAGGCGTGAGCCTTTCCGACGGAGCAATTACTCCTTCTGACATTCTTGCAATTAAAGGTCCAACCAAAGTTCAGGAATATATTGTGAATGAAGTTCAGGAAGTATATCGTTTGCAAGGTGTGAAAATCAACGATAAACACTTTGAGGTAATTGTACGTCAAATGATGCGTAAGGTTGAAATTCAAGATCCGGGAGATACTAAATTCCTTGAAAAACAAATAATAGACCGTTGGGATTTTATGGAAGAAAACGATTGGATTTACGACAAACGTGTAGTAGTAGATGCAGGAGATTCTATCGAATTGCTTCCGGGACAAATTGTTACAACACGTAAATTGCGTGATGAAAATTCACAATTGAAACGTAAAGACTTGAAATTAGTTCAGGTGCGTGATGCTCAACCGGCGACCGCTTCGCAAATATTGCAAGGTATTACCCGTGCGGCACTGCAAACACAAAGCTTCATTTCGGCTGCTTCGTTCCAAGAAACAACGAAAGTGTTGAACGAGGCTGCAATTAACGGTAAAGTTGATGGTCTCGAAGGCTTGAAAGAAAACGTGATTGTAGGTCATAAAATTCCGGCAGGAACCGGATTGAACGAATACAGTAAAATACTTGTAGGTTCTAAGGAGGAGTTTGAAAAACTCTCTAAAGCTCCCAAAAAGTAATAGGTTCTTATAAAAAAA
>JAISIO010000195.1 GCA_031262005.1 Bacteroidales bacterium | reverse complement strand
TTTTTCAAACACTGCGAGTATGTTGATTTGAACAATTTTGTGTTTGAAGGCGGTTCAATAGAATCGAATGGGGCAGGGGTGCTGCTCACTACCGAGGAATGTTTGCTGAGCAAAGAGCGCAATCCGCAGTTTTCAAAACAAGAAATTGAAAACTATTTGAAAGAAAAATTTGGCGCACATACCGTTCTGTGGCTTTCTCATGGGTTTTTAGCCGGCGACGATACCGATAGCCACATTGATACCTTGGCTCGTTTTGTTGACGAGCATACAATCGTATACGTGCAATGTAACGATGAAAACGATTTGCACTACACGGAATTGCAGGCTATGGAACGAGAATTACATGATTTTCGTATGCCAAACGGTAAGCCATATAGATTAGTTGCTTTACCTATGACACCGCCGATATTCGATGAAGACGGCGAGCGATTGCCGGCAACGTACGCCAATTTTTTAATTATAAACACTGCCGTGTTAGTACCGGTGTACAATTGCGCAACCGATGCAGAGGCTTTGCGCATATTACAACAAGCCTTCCCAACTTGCGAAATTGTACCGATTGACTGTTCGGTACTTATTACCCAACATGGTTCGCTACACTGTGTAACCATGCAATTTCCCGAACGATAAGGGAATAGCTTTTTTTGTTATGGGGTAGGTCTGGTCAGGAGTTAAAGGAGTTAAAGGAAGTTAAGAAGTTAGCTCTAATCTCTACACTCTAATCACTAACCTCTATAGCTTTTCGTATACGAATTAATTTTGCTAACAAACCTTCGAGCAGGTCGAGTTGCAACATATTGGATCCATCGGATTTTGCTTCGGCAGGATTTGGATGTGTTTCTATAAAAAGTCCGTCAACGCCGACTGCTACGCCTGCTTTTGCAATTGTTTCTATCAATTGCGGTTGCCCTCCGCTTACGCCCGAACTTTGATTGGGTTGTTGCAGAGAATGGGTAACATCTAAAATGGTAGGAAATCCCAATTGTTGCATTGCTGGAATATTGCGATAATCTACAATTAAATCGTGGTAGCCAAACATTGTACCTCTGTCGGTAAGCATTACTTTTTCGTTGCCCGAATCAATTACTTTCTGAGCGGCAAATTTCATAGCGTCGGCAGCCAAAAATTGTCCTTTTTTAATGTTTACCACTTTACCTGTTTTGGCGGCGGCTACCAAAATATCGGTTTGTCGGCACAGAAAAGCCGGAATTTGTAGCACATCAACGTAGGGTGCTACCATAGCTGCTTCTTCCGCTGAGTGAATGTCGGTAACTACCGGCAGTTGTAATTCCGAGCGCACTCGTCCAAGAATTTCAAGAGCTTTGTGGTCGCCAATTCCGCTGAACGAATCTATGCGTGAGCGATTTGCCTTACGGTATGAGGCTTTGAAAATATAGGGGATTTCTAATTTTTTGGTAATACTTTGTATTCGTTTCGCAATGTCAAAAACCATTTCTTCGCCTTCGATTACGCAGGGTCCGGCGAGGAGAAAAAAGTTGTTGGAAGGGTAGCTTGCTAAGTTTGGAAGGTTGTAGTTGTGTAAGCCCATATTTGTCTAATTGAAAATTGAAAATGTCTTGTGTCAAAAAGTCTTGTATCTTGTGTCTTGTATCTAAAAGTCTTATGTCTATTAGTCTTGTGTCTATTAAAAATTATATTTAGTTTTCCAAAGCCCTTGCATGTATCGTTTTAAATCTTGTTCACGATTATTTGCTCCTGCTGTCCAAAAATTCGTTCCTGAAATTTCTTGAGGCAAAAATTCCTGAAATTTAAAATTGCCGTCGTAATCATGAGAATAATTATAGCCTGTTCCGTAATTCAATTCTTTCATTAGTTTGGTAGGAGCATTGCGCAAATGCAACGGTACGGGCAGCATTCCTGTTTTTTTTACCAAATCAATGGCAGCATCTATTGCTAAATAGGTGGAATTACTTTTGGGCGAGGTTGCCAAGTACACCGCCGTTTCCGAAAGTATAATGCGTGATTCGGGATTGCCTATAACTCGCACGGCGTCGAAACAACTCTGCGCTAACAAGAATGCATTTGGGTTGGCTATGCCAATATCTTCGGCAGCAAGTATGAGCATTCGGCGAGCTATGAACGTAATATCTTCGCCGCCTTCGAGCATGCGGGCAAGCCAATATACGGCAGCATTGGGGTCGGAACCGCGGATAGATTTTATAAATGCCGAAATAATATCGTAATGTTGTTCGCCGCCTTTGTCGTACAGTGCAATGTTTTCTTGCAGTGTTTTTATTACAAAATCATTGGTAATCTCAATTGGTTTTTGAGTGTCGCAGGCATTGATTACAATTTCGAGTACGTTGTACAATTTACGGGCATCGCCACCCGAAAAACGAAGCAATGCTTCGTCTTCTTTGATTGTAATATTCAATTTTTTCAATTCAATATCTTCTGCAAGTGCTTTGTGCAACAGTTCTTGCAAATCCTTTTTTGGCAGACTTTGCAACACATACACTTGACAGCGCGATAGGAGAGGCGAAATTACCTCAAACGAAGGATTTTCGGTAGTGGCACCTATGAGCGTGATTGTGCCGTTTTCCACAGCGGCAAGCAGTGAGTCTTGTTGTGATTTACTAAAACGGTGAATTTCATCAATAAATAGAATCGGATTTTTTGTATCAAAAAACTGCGATTTACGAGCTTTCTCTATTACTTCACGCACGTCTTTCACTCCGGAGTTGATAGCACTGAGCGAGTAAAACGGACGGTCTAATTGTTTTGAAATAATGTGTGCAAGAGTAGTTTTTCCCACACCAGGCGGTCCCCACAAAATAATTGAAGGCAGTCTGCCCGATTCTATTGCGTTACGCAATACGGCTCCGGGAGCAATCAAGTGTTGCTGCCCCATATAATTGTCCAAATTGCTCGGACGCATACGTTCTGCTAAAGGTTGATTGCGTATCATGCGTTAAAAGAACCTCGCAATTTATTGTGAATAATGAGCGATAATTTTTCGGGATCATCTATTTTGTAAATCTTACCGTGCAAACAGTAGGAAATGTTTCCCGTCTCTTCCGA
>JAISIO010000132.1 GCA_031262005.1 Bacteroidales bacterium | reverse complement strand
ACGTGGAAACATTCGATTGGGTTTATTATTTCTGTTATCGTGCTGCTATTCATTTTTGAATTGAGCGATGCCATGTTTTTGAAAGGTCTCTGCATAGTTGAAACTTTGGTATCATTATGGCAATTAATTGTAGTATCTCAAAAATATTTCCTAAGACTCACAATTGCTTCCAAAACGGTTAAAAGTGGTGTTTCAGGTAAGATTGACTATATAAATAAAGTGTTTAATGCTCTTAACGAAGCTATTGAGCAAAATAATAAAAAATGAATACTTGTAGAAGCTGATTTTAAGTAGAACAAATAGAATCTACATAATTTGCTTATAAAAAGTAGATTGCTTCGTTTTTAGCAATTGCTGGCATTCAAAAACAAAAAAAACCGGTTTGCAACAAAGCAAACCGGTTTCAAAAAAAAATTCTAAAAAGAATGTGTTAGAATGCGTTGATAATTATATTAAAATCACCCGCTTTTAACGAAGCACCACCAATCAAACCGCCATCAACATCGGGATTTGCAAATAATTCCTGTGCATTTTGCGCATTGCAGCTTCCTCCATAAAGGATTGAAGTTTCTTGAGCTACTTCGTTGCCGAATTGTGCTGCAATAGCATCACGAATAGCTTTGTGCATTTCTTGTGCTTGTTCTGTTGTAGCGGTTTTACCTGTTCCAATAGCCCAAATTGGTTCGTACGCAATAATTATTTTTTTGAAATCCTCAACCGAAAGTGTAAAAATAGTTTCTTTCAATTGGTTGATTACATATTCATTTTGTGTTCCAGCTTCACGAATAGCTAATGCTTCGCCGCAGCAGTAAATAGGTGTAAGATTGTTTTCCAATGCAAGAGCAAGTTTTTTGTTCAAAATTGCGCTTGTTTCACCATAATATTCACGGCGTTCGCTGTGTCCCAAAATCACATATTTAGCACCTGTTGAAGCAACCATTGCAGCTGAAACTTCGCCGGTGAATGCTCCTTTTGCTTCGGCAGCACAGTTTTGTGCCGCTACTGAAATAGCTTTGTTTGTTACTGTTTTTACAACTTCGGTAATATGGGTAAATGGTGTTCCTAAAACCACTACAACATCTTGTGCTGTTACCTTATCATTTACTTCTTTTGCTAATGCAATTCCTTCGGCAACTGTGGTATTACATTTCCAGTTACCTGCTACTACTTTTTTTCTCATTTGTTTAATTTATTTATTGTTTTTATTTGTTGATTTGCTTATCTGTTGAGTTTCCTTACTAACTCCTCAATTTACTATTTTTTCAAACTCTGCAATCGACGGAATATCATTGCCATTCCAATTATTAATCACGACTCCGTTTTTGAGCAACACCAAACCCGGATTTGCCCGAACAATGGTTTTCAAAGCAATGTCATCGGCATTTAAAAATTCATAGCGAGCATTAGTTTTTGTGCGGAACGCTTCCACATCTTCATCGAGACTCGCAGTCAAGGCATAAAATACAAAATTGTGTGCTTGTGTCCATTCGTACAGTTCATTGATTGCCGGCGCATTACCGGTTTTGCTTGTTTTTACATCGTATTGCACCAGCAAAAATACAAATGAAGTATCTTTTATAATATCGCAGGTGTAATCGGTGCCGCCTTTGTAAGCAAACATTGGCGGCAGCTCAAATGTTTGTCTTGTAAATTGCTGCTTTGCAACATTTTGCAATTTTTCTTTTTCTTCGCGAATAGGTTTTTCTGTATCAATTTCCCAAATTTCCCAGTCGGGATAATTTTCGGTAATTTCAAATTCTTTGCGTTCACCTGTTTGATTATTTACAAACTGAGCGTATTGATATGTTTTTACATTGCGAGCAATTGCTTGTTCTTCGCATTGCTCGCTAATCAGGTGTGTGCCTATTTTATATGGACGAAAATCAATAGGCGGCAAATTACACAAGGCGTATACCGAAAATGCGACAATGGAAAGTGTTAAAATAATTGTGGCAATTAGCGAAAATACGGGTGTGAGCGATGGCTGTATTTTTTTGCGATAGAAGAATAAAAAAACAACCGGCACAAGAATAAAAACATTTTTTACAAACGTTTGCCAATTGGTAAGAACAAGCGCATCGCCAAAACAACCGCAATCATGTACCAATTCTTTGCCTGTAATATTTTGTTGCATAGCCAAATACAGCGTAACTGGCGTAAAACCAATCATAAAAATCAAAGCACCGAGCGATGAAAGTTTCGGATAGATTTTAAACACCAAACATAAACCTATCAATAATTCTGCAGTACTCATAATTATGCCGAGCGTAAGAGCTGCCGGAGCAAGAAAATCGACATTCCAAGCCTCGAAATAGTCAATAAATTTGTATTTAGACCCAAGCGGATCGACCGCTTTTACAAACCCCGAGAATATAAATAAAATACCCGTAAAAAACCGCGAAATAGAAATTGCATACGCACGTTGTTCAAAAATCAAAGTCAAACCCACCGCCGCACTCACAATAGTAGCCAAAAGCACCCACAGTTTAGTCCACGAAGCATCTTCAAAGGCGTCGAAAAACGCAAGTGTGGTGAGCGTTGCAAAAATCAACAGCAAACCTATGCCGAATTGTATGTAATTTTTTGTTTGTAAATTTTTCATATTTCAGGCTTTTAGGTGTTACGGTTTTCGGTAGGCTGTAAACCTTTCATTTTCTTGTTGCTAATTCTGCGTCTCTTTTTCTATAACCAATTTTATCAGTGCAAAAATAGCATAATTTATCATATCATAATAATTTGCATCAACACCTTCCGAAATTTTTGTAACGCCGTTGTTGTCTTCAATTTGTTTGGTGCGATGAATTTTCATCAAAATCAAATCGGTGTACGAACTTGTGCGCATATTGCGCCACGCTTCGCCGTAATCATGATTTTTATCGAGCATGAGAGCTGTGGCAGCATCGTAGTATTTTTGGTACAAATTCATTGTTACCGTTTTTTCCATTTCAATAGGTGCGTCGCTGCTCAATTCCAATTGAATCAACCCCATAATACCGTAATTAACAATAGCGATAAATTCCGACACAATGCCTTCGTTTACTTTAGCAACACCTTTTTGTTCAATGCTTTTTATGCGTTGCGCTTTTATAAAAATTTGGTCGGTAATAGATTCGGCACGCATTATGCGCCACGCAGTGCCGTAGTCATCGTATTTTTTTTCAAAAATATCGAAGCATATTTTTTTTACTTCTGCAAACTGCGTTTTGGTTAATTCCATTGACATACTAAGAAAATCCTTTTTTTGCCAAAAATAATGATTTATTCGCTATTTTTGGCAAAAAATAGACAAATATTATGAAAGTAAAGTACGATAAAAGTTCCGATATTTTATACCTATCGTTTAGCAACGAAGCAATATTCGAGAGCGATGAGGGAAAAAAAGGGTTTATTTTTGATTATGCCAAAGACGGTAAAATTGTAGGAATTGAAGTATTGCAAGCCTCACAGCAAATGAATAGTCCTGCGAAAGTTGAATATGAATTTGTCTGATGTCATTTTATCTTGAATTTCGATGTTTAGACGTTTCCTTCTATTAAAAACGAACTCCGCTACTAACTGCTTATGAATTTCGACCACTATTTCAAAAAAACGCCCTTAGTTATGGGCATACTCAATTGCACTCCCGATTCTTTTTTCGACGGCGGAGTGCGCACAACGCTTGATGCGCAATTGCAGCACTGCGCAACTATGATTGCCAACGGTGCGGCAATTATTGATATTGGCGCATATTCCACCCGTCCGGGTTATACCGAAATTTCGGAAGACGAAGAATTACGCAGGCTTTTGCCCGTAGTGCGCAAAATTCGAGAAGAATTTCCTGATATTCTATTATCTGTTGATACATTCCGCTCCGGTGTGGTGCAGCGAGTGTTTGAAGAAATAGGTGAATTTATAGTAAATGATATTTCAGGCGGATTATACGACACAGAAATGCTCAAAACCTGCGGAAGACTTTCACTACCATATATTTGTATGCACTTGCAAGATGTTACGCAAAGCCCAACAATGCTTGCCGATATGCTGCATTTTTTTGAAAAACAAATTGTCGAAGCGCAGAAATACAATATACCACACATAATTCTTGACCCCGGATTCGGTTTTGGTAAAACCTTAGATCAACAGTATGAATTGATGAACGGTCTCGATACATTTTTGAGTTTCAATGTACCGCTACTCGTGGGTATTTCCCGTAAATCAATGATTTGGAAAACGTTGCAAAGCACTCCAAGCGAAGCTCTTACCGGTACAACTATTCTCAACACCGTTGCTCTTATGAAAGGTGCGCATATTATACGAGTGCACGATGTGCAAGAAGCAGTGGAATGTGTGAAATTGATTGGAAAAATAACCCGCGTCGTCGAATAATCAAATTTCTTTACCATAAAAAAACCGATACGTACTCAAAACGTATCGGTTTTTTGTTGTCCGTCAATATATGTAGAGAACCTTATTTCGGCAGTTCATAATTTTCCAGCACAAAATCAATGTCTTTATCGCCGCGTCCGCTAAGATTGATAAGAATAGAACTATGCTGATTTTGTTGTGCTAATTTTAATCCGTATGCTACTGCGTGTGCGCTTTCAAGTGCGGGAATAATACCTTCCAAACGACTCAATTCAAAAAATGCGTGCATACATTCTTCATCGTTAATCATAGTGTAATTCACTCGTTTCATATCATGTAACATACTGTGTTCAGGTCCTACACTCGGATAATCCAATCCGCTTGCAACAGAATACACCGAAGCGGGTTCGCCTTTTTCGTTTTGCAGAGTGTAGCTTTTAAAACCGTGTAAAATTCCGGGTTTTCCAAATGTCATTGAAGCGGCATGGTCTCCCATTTTGAGCGAACGCCCAGCCGGTTCAACGCCGTAGATTGCAACTTCATTATCGTCCAGAAACGCCGAAAACATTCCCATGGCATTACTGCCGCCGCCAACGCATGCTACTACACTATCGGGTAATTCTTCTGTCATTTCAAAAAATTGCTCACGAGCTTCTATGCCCACTACCCGCTGAAAATCGCGCACCATCATAGGGAATGGATGAGGTCCCACCACCGAACCAATGCAGTATATGGTATTTACAGGGTCTTTCAAATACGCTTCAAACGCCGAATCTACCGCTTCTTTCAAGGTTTTCAAACCATGCGAAACCGGCACAACGGTTGCACCTAAAATTTTCATACGAGCCACGTTTGGATATTCTTTGGCAATATCAACTTCGCCCATGTGAATTTCGCATTCAAGCCCGAAATACGCAGCAGCAGTAGCCAAGGCAACGCCATGCTGCCCTGCTCCTGTTTCGGCTATCAATTTCTTTTTACCCAAATACTTGGCAAGCAAAGCCTCGCCCATGCAATGATTTAATTTATGCGCTCCTGTATGATTTAGATCTTCGCGTTTTAAATAAATACGTCCTTGATATTTTTCGCTCAAGCGATTGCAATAATACACTGGTGTAGGACGCCCTTGATAGTGCTTGCGAATACTGCGCAATTCCGAAATAAAATTGTGCGATTTGCTTATGGTGAAATACGCATCGGCAATTTTCTTCATTTCGGTTTCTAAAATCGGCGGCACGAATGCTCCGCCATATTCATTGAAAAA
>JAISIO010000057.1 GCA_031262005.1 Bacteroidales bacterium | reverse complement strand
GCAACTGAACGGCGAAATCATAAGTGCCGACAGTCGCCAAGTGTATCGAGGAATGACAATTGGTACTGGCAAGGATTTAGACGATTATATTATTGATGGACAACAGATTCCCTATCATTTGATAGATATTCGCAATGCCGGCGAAATGTACAATGTGTTTGAATTTCAACAAGATTTTTCGCAGGCATACGAAGATATTACCAATCGTGGTAAATTGCCTATTTTATGCGGTGGAACAGGAATGTACGTTGAAGCTATTGTAAAAAATTACGCTCTGCATCAAGTTCCCGAAGATGCGGAATTTCGCACGCAATGCGAAGAAAAATCATTTGAAGAATTGATTGCCGAACTCCAAAGCTACCGAATGCTGCACAACAACACCGACATTACCTCAAAAAAACGACTTATTCGAGCGTTGGAAATTGCTCGCTACGAACAAAGCAACCCTTCTGGAAAACGCACATTACAAGCCCCCTACACTCCTATTGTTATTGGTATTGACGTGAGTAGAGAAGTGCGCCGTAAACGGATTGAAGAACGATTTGCAAAACGTTTGCACGAAGGAATGATTGATGAAGTAAAAACGCTCTTGACACAAGGCATAACCGAAGAACAATTGCTCTATTATGGTTTGGAATACAAATACACAATGTTATTGCTCAGCGGAAAACTCACACAGCAACAGTTTGAAACAGAATTATTGACGGCAATTTTTCAATTTGCCAAACGGCAAATGACATGGTTTCGTGGTATGGAACGCCGTGGTATTCCCATTCATTGGATTGACGGCGAAGTGAGTTTGGAAGAACGAGTAAAGGCAGTCGTGGAGGCTCTCAAAACGACAGTTTAGTGGTTAGTGATTAATGGTTGGTGATTAGAGTGTAGAGATTAGAGCAAACTCCTTTAACTCCTCTAACTCCTCTTAAACAAACCCGCCATCAAGTTTTTGCCTGTACAATTTTTTGCATATTCAAAATATGATTATTTTTACCGCAAATATCGTATTGAATAGTAATGAATAAAGGTATACCCACCACATTAGAAACTGAATCAGTAGGAAAACTCCTGATGCAATATGCCATTCCTGCAATTTTGGCAATGGCAGCACAGTCGCTGTATAACATCACCGATAGTATTTTTATAGGGCACGGCGTTGGTGCTTTAGCTCTTTCGGGTTTAGCAATTTCGTTTCCGTTAATGAATTTATCGGCAGCGTTTGCCACACTTACTGGCGTGGGCGCAGCTGCGTTACTTTCCATTCGTTTGGGACAAAAGGACTACGAAACAGCAAATACAATACTGGGTAACGTAATTACGCTCAATATAATCATTGGCGTTCTCTATTCGGCACTTGTACTGATTTTTCTTGAACCGATTTTATACTTTTTCGGTGCAAGCGACGAAACATTGCCCTACGCAGCCTCATTTATGCGCATAATTTTGTACGGAAATGTAATCACTTACTTGTTTTTTGCCTTGAATGCCGTATTGCGTTCATCGGGAGCTCCCCGCAAAGCTATGTGGGCAACTATTTTCACCGTGCTTATTAACATTGTACTCAATCCGCTGTTTGTGTTCAAATTCGGTTGGGGAATACGCGGAAGTGCCACAGCAACAGTTATTTCGCAAACAGTAGTACTTGCGTGGCAACTCAAATTTTTTAGCAACAAAAGTCATTTTATTCATCTGCAAAAAGGAATTTATAAACTTAAAAAACGCATTGTAAAAGACTCTCTTTCCATAGGCATCTCCCCTTTTTCGATGAATGCAGCGGCTTGTGTTATTGTTATTCTTATTAATCAAGGCTTGCTTCACAACGGCGGCGATTTGGCTGTGGGAGCCTACGGAATTGTCAACCGCATTTCGTTTTTATTTGTAATGATTGTAATGGGCTTCAATCAAGGAATGCAGCCGATTGTGGGCTATAATTACGGCGCACATCAAAACGAACGGGTTATACAAGTGCTAAAAATTGTCATTCTGTGGGCTACGGGCGTTATGACTTTGGGATTTGCCGTTGTGCAACTGTTTCCTCACGCAGTTGCCGCCATTTTTACAACAGACGAAGTACTGACCGATTTTGCCGTTACCGGTTTGCGCTGCGTGTTTATGTTTTTCCCATTAATTGGGTTTCAAATGGTTACTTCCACGTTTTTCCAAAGTATAGAAAAACCGAAACAGGCAATTTTTATGTCGCTCACTCGTCAAGTCATTTTTTTGATACCACTACTTCTTATTTTACCACACTTTTGGGGCATAAAAGGAGTTTGGCTCAGTATGCCAATTTCCGACTTCTTGTCGGTAATTGTTGCTATTATATTACTTACCAAACAATTACGAAAATTCAAAACATAATCGTTAAAAAATTAAGGGCGAAAAATATTTCGCCCCTACAATTAATTACATCGTAAAACCTTCCAACTATGAAAAACACGTTTATCATCACCATTGGTCGTCAATTGGGAGCTGGCGGAAAACTGACCGGCGAAATGCTCTCAAAACAGTTGCAAATTCCGTGTTACGACAAAGAATTACTGCAATTGGCTGCAAAAGAAAGTGGCGTACACGCTGATTTTTTTGAACAGGCTGACGAAAAAAGCCGTTTTAGTATACTCAGTGCCCTATCATCGTTTTGGGAAGGCGATTTTTTTACCAACAATTACTTGTCGAACGAAGCTCTTTTTAAATTCCAAAGCGATGTTATTCAGGATTTAGCGAGCAGACAATCGTGTATTTTCGTGGGTCGCTGCGCCGATTATGTGTTGCGTAACCACCCTCGTTTGTTGAGTGTATTTATTACTGCGAATATGGGTAATCGCATTGAAACTATTGCGCAATCGCAAGGCATTTCCGAAGAAAAAGCCAAAACACTCATAGAACAAACCGACAAAAAACGAGCATCATACTATAATTTTTACAGCAACAAACTATGGGGTTCAGCCACGTCCTACGATTTGTGCATCAATGCCTCCACGTTCGGAATGGACGAAACCGTGGCTTTTATTTTAGATTTTGTTCGTAAGAAGTTTGTGGTGTAGATTTTTTTAGCACGCAGATAACGCAGATTTTTTTTATCAAATCCGACAAGCATTGATAGCCATCTTGAACAGAGGTATATTTCCATCCATACCACCATTCATCAGGTTTTGTTAGATTACCTTTATCAATAATTTCACTCAATTTTTCTGAAATGTCATGTTTTTTTTCGCTTGCAAAACCTCTCCCAATTCCAAAATAAATATTTTGGTTATCACAATCATTACATTCAAGTAACGCAGAAAAATACTTGTCATTAACCTTAAATCGAACGCCAATATTGATAACATTACTGTTCAAATTAAATGTATCTCCTACAAAATCTAACTTAAACTTACGGAAATCTCTTTGCAATTGTTGCTTCCACTCTTCAAAAAAAGACCGAATCAATTGTTTTTTGTAAATACTTAATAATTGTTCTACCTGTGTAATAGCCTGATTCAGTTCGTTTTTCTTTTCAGTAAGAATTTTAATTGCTTCTTTTGGATTATCATCCGACAATTCCAATTTTTCTTTGATAAATGTTTGAAGTTCCATATTCATATTTTTATTTATTTCTCTTAAACTAAACAGCCCTTTCAAATGGTCTATATATTGTTCCAATGCACTTTTTAGATAATTGTCTTTATCGGCAATCGTTGGGAAAATAGTGTTTTTTATCTGCGGATAAATTTTATCTCTGTATGACAATGAGCAAAATCTGTCTTTGAAATCAGCTTTATAAGAATGACCCTCTTTGTTAATCCAACATTCATCAGATGGTTCTCGTGTATATTTGGGGGTGTAAATCACATATATTTGTTTTACTTCACGATTATAATCATCTCTAATTGTTTCAATATAACGAGCCAATTGTCCGCCCTTTTCTGTGTTTTGGTCTGGTGCTTTATCGGTAACTTTATTTTCGATAACTAAAACAAAATCATCATCAAAAATTGGAATATCAATACGACCGCAGGAATCAACTTTTTCAACTTTTGGATTTTTGACAACGAGATTGAATTTAGCCACTTCTTTTAGAAAAGATTCCAAATACACAAATTTGCCATTCTTTTTATATCTTAATAGTTGAGCAAATATTCTGCTGTGTGCATTTTCATTTGCACACAATTCATCAATAACATTGATATGATAAGGCAATTTTTCTCTTTCTTCTTGATATTTTGGCGTAAAATCTTTCAGAAATTCCAAAGTTTCTTGAAAATTCTCACACGGAACTTTGACGATACTGTCGCTAAATTCAAAAGCATTTATTATTGTATATTCTTCTGTCATATTTTATCTGTGTAAATCCGTCAAATCTGTGTCGTCTGCGTGCTAAAAAGTCGTTTACTAATCAAGGGCACCTCTAAAAATTAGTTTTTTTCTTTTAAATTTTTCACAAAAGCCGAAGTGCGTTAAAACTCTGCGAAAAATTTACCCAAAGTAAGTACTTTTTTTCGGAAAAAGCAAGAATTTTTCTGAAAATCTATCTATCTATCTATCTATCTATCATATATTTTACATATCTAAAATTTTTATTTTTTAATATTTTATCGGAAGTAGGTTCAAACGGACTATCTGTTCATAGCGGCACATATTATAG
>JAISIO010000030.1 GCA_031262005.1 Bacteroidales bacterium | reverse complement strand
TAATCGTGTTCCGAAGCACGCATTTCAATGCAAATTTCCGTAGCCAGCAATCCGAATAAAGTGGAAAATTTAATGATTGGATTTAACGATACCGACGACGTGTCTTTAAACGGGTCGCCCACCGTATCGCCTATTACGGCAGCTTCGTGCAATGGGGAATTTTTCTCTTTCAGGTCTACTTCCACTACTTTTTTAGCATTATCCCAGCTGCCGCCGGCATTAGCCATATACACCGCCTGAAACAAGCCAAACACTGCAATCGAAATCAAATATGCCACAAAAAAGTTCGGATCCATGAATGCAAATGCCAACGTGAGTGAAATTATGGCAATAAAAATATTCCACATACCCTTTTGTGCATATTGCGTGCAAATTTTCACCACCATATTGGAATCTTCGGCATTAGCTTCGGTATTGTTTAAATTAAACGTGCGTTTTATAAATTCCACTGCACGATAGGCTCCCGTGGTAACTGCTTGAATAGATGCACCGCTGAACCAGAAAATAACCGCTCCTCCGCAAATCAAACCAAGAAGAACCGGAGCATCGGTTAAAGATAAATGGAGTAAACCGACTTTTTCCAATAAAAGAATTATGGAAAAAATCATTGTTGTAGCTCCCACAACAGCGGTTCCTATTAATACCGGTTTGGCAGTTGCCTTGAATGTATTACCCGCCGAATCGTTCGCCTCTAAGTAGTGTTTTCCTTTTTCAAAATCGGGTGCAAAACCAAAATCTTTTTTGATTTCCTCATCAACGTTAGGAATGCTTTCAACTTGCGAAAGTTCAAAAACCGATTGGGCATTATCGGTTACCGGTCCATAACTATCTACGGCAATAGTAACTGGACCCATACATAAAAATCCGAAAGCCACTAAGCCAAAAGCAAATATCGGCGCATGACTTGGCATAATTGAGGTCAAACCATCGCCAATTCCCGAAGTAAAATATGCAATACACATAAGTGCTACAATCAATATACCTGTCCAGAAGGCACCAAAATAACCCGATACAATACCCGAGAGTATGTTCAACGATGCTCCTCCTTCGCGCGAAGCAGTTACCACCTCTTGTACGTGTCGCGATTTTGAACTGGTAAAGAATTTTGTAAATTCGGGAATTAACACGGCGGCTAATGTTCCGCAACTGATAATAATGGCAAATTTCCACCATAAAGAAGTATCTGCCATATCGCCTAATAATAAATGACTCATAAAAAATGTTGCCGAAATACAAAGCGTGGCAGCAATCCAAATTAAACGCATCAATGGAGCTTCAAAATCGAACTCTTTTTTGCCTGCATACAGTTTTTTCGAAATAGCTTGATTGATAAAAAAGGAACAGCCTGAAAGAAAATCCATTAAAAAACGCATACCAAAAATCCACACAATTAATTTTGCTTGAATTGCAGGTTCTGCCACAGCCAAAGTAATAAACGTAATCAGCGCAACGCCCGTTACTCCGTATGTTTCAAATCCGTCGGCAGTTGGTCCAACGCTATCGCCGGCATTGTCGCCCGTGCAGTCGGCTATCACACCGGGGTTGCGCGGATCATCTTCTTTTACTTTGAACACCACTTTCATCAAATCCGAACCTATGTCGGCAATTTTAGTAAAAATACCACCTGCAATACGCAAGGCACTTGCTCCCAGCGATTCACCAATGGCAAAACCGAGAAAACAAATGCCTACAATTTCACGGGGAACAAAGAGTAGAATTACAACCATCATGACTAATTCCAACGAAATAAGAAACAGCCCCACGCTCATGCCCGAGCGCAATGGAATGCTAACCACATCTAACGGTCTGTTTCGTAACGAAGCAAAAGCTGTGCGCGCATTGGCGTAGGTATTGATGCGAATGCCATACCACGCAACGGCATACGAACCGCCCATACCAATAACAGAAAATAGTAACACTTGCAGCACCACACTTGCCGATTCACCCAATAATCCAAAGAAATACACACACAGTATGACTGCAATTAAAGCAAACAACAGCAATAAGAATTTTCCCTGTTGTTTCAAATATGTGCTACAGGTTTGATAAATTGTAGCCGCAACCTTTGCCATAGAATGATGCACCGGCAATTTTTTAACTTGAAAAAACAAGAACAGACTAAAAAATAACGTTCCAGTAATGATTAATGCCCCGTATGCAAGAAATTTCCACGAAGTCATTTCCATGCCGAAAATGTGGAACGTACCTTCGTGCAAATCGGGAATAGCTAAATTTGCTTCACTCGCAAAAAGAGGCGTTCCCGGAATAAGGAACAATGCTCCTAAAAATAGTAATAATTTTAATTTTCTCATAATACTATAAATTTTAAATTAATGATTTTTAGGCGTAAAGGTATTAATTTATTTTTGAATAAAACAGTATTTTTTAGAAAAAATCCGATGGTTCTCAAATAGACTTACTACAAGTGCCTTATGTATTTTAGCTGAAATTAATTATAGCACGTATAAGCGATGTATAATTTTTTGTTACATTTGTAGCAATTAAACAATTTTGCATTTTTATCCTAACATCTCATTTCCTATTTCCGAACTCCTAATTCCGAACTCCTAATTCCTAAAACATGAAAATAGCCGTAGATTTCGACGGAACCATAGTTGAGCACCGATACCCGGCAATTGGCGAAGTAAAGCCCTTTGCATTTGAAACCTTGCGTGAATTACAAA
>JAISIO010000190.1 GCA_031262005.1 Bacteroidales bacterium | reverse complement strand
AAACTTCCACAGAAAAAACCACAAAAAAAGTGTAAAATTTTTATGAAGTAACGAAAAAATATCTATCTTTGCCCTGCTTTTAAAAGCAACATACATTCCCGAATAGCTCAGTTGGTTAGAGCATCTGACTGTTAATCAGAGGGTCACTGGTTCAAGTCCAGTTTCGGGAGCACCAAGAGGCAGTTTTTCGAGACTGCCTTTTTTTATTGCTATTTTTTTTCGTTTGTTTGAATTAATCACTCTTCACTCATAGCTAATCATTAAAATAGTGTATTTTTGCTGTACTATAATTACCCAACAATGACAAAAAATATAAGTACCAAAAAATTATTGACCACAATAGTACAAGGTATTGAGGAGCGAAAGGGAGAAAATATTATTTCGCTCGATTTCAAGAATATAGAAAATGCTATTTGCAAATATTTTGTTATTTGCGAAGGCAATTCCAACACGCAGGTAGCCGCCATTGCCGACGGAGTTGCCGAATATGTGCACAAAAACGCAGGCGTAAAAGTGTGGCAGCGCACCGGCTATGAAAATGCCGAATGGATTATTCTGGATTATGCCGAAATTATGGTACACATATTTCAACCCTACGTACGAAATTATTACAACATAGAAGAACTGTGGGCTGATTGCCCAACAAAAAAATATGAAATTCAATAACAGAATAATAAAGCAACTGATTTTTCAGTTATTCTGTCATTCCATTACTCAAAACCAAAACAATATGGCTAACGAACAAAAAACTACCGATAACACCAACTCTGCCAACCAACAGCAACGGCAGGCAAATAAAAATAACAATAATATGTCCCCATTCCCTAATATGGGTAAAGGCGGAAAAAATTCAATGCTTTGGATTTACGGGATTCTGATAGCTGTCTTTCTTGTTATCAATTTCATGGATTTTGGTGCAACTCCTGCAAATCAATTAACCGATATTGAATTTTTCACAAAACTGCAAAATCGTGAAATTAGTAGAATTGTGATAGTGAACAAAGAAAAGGGCGAAGTGTTCTTGCATTCCAATCCCAACGCAAAAACCCCATCGAGAATGGCTAAACCCGATTACACTATTTCGATAGGTTCTATTGAGGGTTTCGAGCGCCGTGTGGACGAAATTCAAAAGCAATTCAACATGGCAGACCGAGCAAGTATTGAATACGAAACACGCCACAATTACGTGGGCGATATTATCGGCTGGCTTTTACCCATAGTGCTGCTTGTGGGAATTTGGATGTTCTTCATGCGGCGCATGACCGGCTCAGGTGGTGGTCCCGGTGGGATTTTCAATATCGGGAAATCACGAGCAAAACTATTCGACAACGAAGGAAATAAAGTTAAAATCAATTTCAATGATGTTGCCGGATTGGAAGAGGCAAAAATAGAAATTTACGAAATTGTAGATTTTCTAAAAAATCCTAAAAAATACACAGAACTCGGCGGGAAAATTCCCAAAGGAGCGTTGCTTGTAGGACCTCCGGGAACAGGTAAAACATTGCTTGCCAAAGCAGTGGCGGGCGAAGCTGGTGTTCCGTTTTTCTCAATGTCGGGGTCTGACTTTGTGGAAATGTTTGTAGGCGTGGGAGCAGCTCGTGTGCGCGATTTATTCAAAGAAGCAAAAGCAAAAGCACCATGTATTATTTTTATAGATGAAATTGATGCTATAGGACGTGCTCGTGGCAAAAGTGCCATGGGAGGAAACGACGAACGCGAAAACACTCTCAATCAATTACTTACCGAAATGGACGGTTTTGAAACCGATAAAGGAGTAATTATACTTGCCGCAACCAACCGTGCCGATGTGTTGGATAAAGCCTTGATGCGTGCCGGACGTTTCGACCGTCAAATTCATGTGGAATTACCCGATATTACCGAACGGGAAGCTATTTTTAAAGTACATTTAAAACCCATAAAAGTTGCCGAAGAGGTACAGGTTGAGTTTTTGGCAAAACAAACCCCCGGCTTTTCGGGTGCCGACATTGCCAATGTGTGCAATGAAGCTGCTTTGATAGCTGCTCGACGTGATAAAAAAGCGGTCGAACGACAAGATTTTTTAGATGCCGTAGATAGAATTATCGGCGGTTTGGAAAAACGCAATAAAATAATTACACTCGAAGAAAAGAAAACCATAGCCTATCACGAAGCCGGTCATGCTACACTGAGCTGGCTTTTGGAATATGCGCATCCACTCATAAAAGTAACTATTATCCCTCGCGGAAAAGCACTTGGAGCGGCATGGTATTTACCCGAAGAACGACAAATTACCACCAAAGAACAAATTATAGACGAAATGTGTGCCACGCTCGGCGGACGAATTGCCGAACAAATTACGTTCGGTAAAATTTCAACCGGCGCACTCAACGACCTTGAAAAAGTTACCAAACAAGCATACGCTATGGTAACGTATTTTGGCATGAGTGAAAAAATCGGCAATATCAGTTTCTTTGATTCAAGCGGACAATCGGAATATTCGTTTACAAAACCATACAGCAGCGAAACAGCACAGATGATTGACGACGAAGTGCGAACAATTGTTGATGCGGCATACAAACGCTCTTTCAACATTTTGTGGGAAAATCGTATGGGACTTGCAAAACTTGCCGAATTACTACTCGAAAAAGAAGTGATTTTTAGCGATGATTTGGAAAAAATATTCGGTAAACGAAAATTCCCTGCTGCGGGAGAGCATAAAATAACCGAAAGTGCGGAATAACTCTTAGAGATTAGTGTATAGTGATTAGAAGATTAATCTATTCATAAATAAATCAACAAATACTTATGTCAGATTCACAAACAAATCGTTCAAACATTCTGCACAATTTGCAACAAAAAGCGCAGTTCAATGCCGAACCTTATTCGCCAATTACCTCAACCGAGGAATTTTTTATTCAACCGCAAGCTCCGTTAGACGAATCGTTTAAGAAAACACTGGAATCAATAAGCGGCTATTGCACCATTGTGTCTACACTTAATGAAGCACTTGCCGAAATAGCACATATTTGTAACGGTCAAACGGTGTTTTGTAACAATCCGAACGTGGAAATACAACTGAGCGCAAACGCCATTGCTTATAATAGCGACCCTGAATTTGCTCGCACGGCAAAAATTTCAATCACCACCTGCGAAGCTCTTTCGGCACGCACGGCAAGTGTGGCGGTTTCAGCGGCACAAGTCATTGGACGTAGGGCTTTTTCGGCTCCCGAAACGCATATTGTAATAGCATACGCCAATCAAATTTGCAGCGATTTACCCGAGGTATTTGCACGTCTCGAAACAAAATACGG
>JAISIO010000165.1 GCA_031262005.1 Bacteroidales bacterium | reverse complement strand
TAAAGTAGAAGACATTCTGATTGCCGTGCGCAAACTCGATAACCGCAACAAAGACGCAGGTATTCGAGCTTTCGTGTGGAATATTGAGCAAATGGTGTAATCGTTGTAGGAGACGAGGTTTTATGCAAAAACAATAAATTGGCAATTTGCAATTTGTATTTTACAATTAATTTATATTTTTGCGCCTATATGTATTAAATTAGAAAACCTAATGGAAGAAGAAGTAGAATTAATAATGGACGATGCCGCTTCGCGCATGAATGGTCCGTTGCAACGATTAGACCAAGAATTAATAAAATTGCGTGCAGGCAAAGCAAGTCCTTCAATGTTGGAAGGAGTGAAAGTAGAGTATTATGGTGCACCTACTCCCTTGAGCCAAGTTGCCAATGTGAGCACGCCCGATGCGCGCACGCTGATAGTGCAACCATGGGAAAAAAACATGATTTCGCCTATTGAAAAAGCTATTTTGGCAGCTAATTTGGGTTTAACTCCTATGAACGACGGTGCTTTGATACGAATCTCAATTCCTATACTTACCGAAGAACGCCGCCGTGACCTTGTAAAACAAGTAAAATCGGAAGCTGAAAATGCAAAGGTAGGTATTCGCAACATTCGCCGCGATGCTATTGATATGTTGAAAAAACTCCAGAAAGACGGTTTGCCCGAAGACGTGTTGAAAGACAAAGAAACGGAGATACAAAAATTAACCGATACTGCTATTGCACGAGCCGATGAAAAAGTAGCTCAGAAAGAAGCCGATATTATGAAAATATAACACAAAAAAAGCGACCTCGAAGAGGTCGCTTTTTTTGTGTCTTGTATCTAAAAATCTTGTATTTAATAGTCTAAACTATATTCCAAATCCTTTTTTAAGCACATCAACATAGTCCAAACGTTCCCAGCCGAAAAATTGCACTTCTTTCAGTACCTCTTTTCCGTTTTCTACCACTGTTACGGCTTGTGTATAAGGGTTTCTTCCGAAATGACCATATGAAGCAGTTGGTAAGAAAATAGGGTTTTTTAAACCGAGACGTTCAACAATTGCGGCAGGTCGAAGGTCGAAAATGTCGTGTACGAGTGCAGCAATTTCTGCGTCGGTAAAGAGTTTTCCGTCCGATTTCTTTACTTTACACGTGTTGTACGTGTTTACATAAATACTTACCGGTTCGGCAATGCCTATGGCGTATGAAATTTGCACCAAACATTCGCGAGCAACACCTGCTGCAACAAGGTTTTTTGCAATATGTCGTCCGGCGTATGCTGCGCTGCGGTCTACTTTCGATGAATCTTTACCCGAAAATGCACCACCACCGTGAGCTCCTCGTCCGCCATAAGTGTCCACAATAATTTTACGTCCGGTAAGACCAGTGTCGCCGTGCGGACCGCCAATAACGAATTTGCCGGTAGGATTTACGAAAAATTTGTACTCCTCATCAAATAACTTGCGTAGTTTTGCAGGATATGAGTTGCGGGTAGGAGTGATTACATATTTTTTCAAATCGGCAGCTATAATTTCTTGTGTTTCTTTATCGCTTTTGCCCAATTCGTCGTGTTGGGTTGAAATCACAATTGTATCAATTTTCAGTGCTTTACCCGTTTTGTCGTCATATTCTATGGTAACTTGCGATTTTGAATCGGGGCGCAAATATTTCATAAACTTAGTTTCTTTGCGCACGTAAGCCAATCGTTCAAGTAAGCGGTGCGAAATATCGAGCGTAAGCGGCATAAAATTTTCAGTTTCGTTCACGGCGTAACCGAACATCATTCCTTGGTCTCCGGCTCCTTGTTCAAGCGGATTGGAGCGTTCTACACCTTGATTAATATCAGCCGATTGCTCGTGAATAGCTGAAATTACTCCGCACGAATCGCCATCGAATTTATACTCGGCTTTATTGTAGCCAATAGCGTTGATTACAGAACGGGCTGTTTTTTGCACATCAACATAACCGTTTGTTTTAACTTCGCCGCTAAGCACTGTAAGCCCTGTGGTTACAAGTGTTTCGCAGGCTACTTTTGAATTTGAATCTTGCGCCAAAAACGCATCAAGCAGAGCGTCTGAAATTTGGTCGGCAACTTTGTCGGGGTGTCCTTCCGAAACCGATTCCGACGTAAAAAAATAACTCATAGTAATAATTTAAAAATTATACATTAATTTTTATTGTCAAGAAAAATGGGGAAAGGGCTAAAAGAATGGAACAGAAACGTTCCGTTGGTTTAGCATTTGTTTAGTGTGGTTGCAATCAACTCAAATCTTTCCACATTTTTCGTATGACAAAAGTAGTAATTAATAATTAATACGTATCAATTATTACGATTTTTTTCAAAAAAACTACACTCTACACTCTAATCACTAAACTCTAATTAAAATTCCGAAGTAAAGAAAAATTCAATATCTGGAAAATTTTGTTGTGCCATTTGCAAAGCAAACGATGTGTCGGCTAAAAACACATCACGTCCGTGTTTGTCGGTTGCAAGAAATTGATATTTTCGTTTTTTAAAATCGTCTACCTGCTCTTTGTTTGTGGAACGAAACCAGCAGGCTTTGTACAAGTTTAGTGGTTCGTAGCGGCACGTAGCGTTGTATTCGTGTTTTAGGCGATATTCAATTACTTCAAATTGCAGCGAACCCACGGTACCTATTATTTTTCGTCCATTGTATTGATTGGTGAACAATTGTGCAACACCTTCGTCCATCAATTGGTCTATTCCTTTGTTCAGTTGTTTGAATTTTAAAGGGTCGCCATTTTCGATGTAACGGAACATTTCGGGCGAGAAACTTGGAATACCTGAAAAGTGTAGTTGTTCGCCTTCGGTCAAAGTATCGCCGATTTTAAAATTGCCGGAATCGTACAAACCAATTATATCGCCGGGATAGGCTTCATCAACGATTTGTTTTTTTTCTGCCATAAACGACGTTGGATTTGCAAACTTCAGTTGTTTCTCCTGACGCACATGTAGAAAATTTTTGTTGCGTTCAAATTTTCCCGAACACACTTTCACGAAAGCAATTCTATCGCGGTGGTTCGGGTCCATATTTGCGTGAATTTTGAAAACAAATCCGGTAAATTTATCTTCGTAAGGTGAAATTTCACGTTCTTGTGTGGTAGAATTTCGTGGCGAAGGTGCAATTTCCACAAACGTATCGAGTAATTCCTGTACACCAAAATTATTCACTGCCGAACCAAAGAATACAGGTGCAAGTTCTGCACGACGGTAGGATTCAAGGTCAAATTCCGGATACACTGTTTCTATTAATTCTATTTCATCGCGCAATGTTTGTGCTGAATCGGCACCTATATATTCGTCAATTTTGGAGTCATCCAAGTTTTCAAAATGAATAGACGGCGTAACCTGCTCACGATTGGATTCAAACAAACGCAAATTTTTGGAATACAAATTATATACGCCTTTGAAATTATAACCCATACCGATGGGCCACGCCAATGGGCGCACTTTTATATTGAGCATTTGCTCAATTTCGTCGAGCAGCATAAACACATCTTTACCGTCGCGGTCGAGTTTATTTACGAACACCATAACCGGTGTGTTGCGCATACGGCATACTTCGGCAAGTTTTTTTGTTTGCTCTTCAACCCCTTTTGCCACGTCAATTACAATAATTACGCTATCTACAGCTGTAAGAGTGCGGTAGGTATCTTCGGCAAAATCTTTGTGTCCGGGCGTGTCGAGAATAGTAACTTTACGATTGGCATATTCAAAACCCATAACTGACGTGGCAACCGAAATTCCTCGTTGTTTTTCAATTTCCATAAAATCGGAAGTCGCAGTTTTCTTGATTTTATTCGATTTTACGGCTCCGGCAATGTGAATTGCCCCACCAAAAAGCAGCAGCTTTTCGGTCAATGTGGTTTTACCCGCATCGGGGTGACTGATAATTGCAAACGTGCGTCGTTTATTGATTTCTTTTTCAAATGCCATTGTGTAAATTTTTGGCAAAAATAGTGTTTTTTT
>JAISIO010000088.1 GCA_031262005.1 Bacteroidales bacterium | reverse complement strand
AACCCGATTGTGCGAGTTTCAAAAATGTAGCGAGTTTGCTCTTCGGTTAGGCGACTTCCCTCAATCCGATTTGAATTATAGGCAAGACTAACCTGCGTTTTGTGATACAAACCGCCTTTGCGCTTTGCCTGCTGCTCCTCTTTCAGATGTGTTATTAAGTCGTTCATATTGTGTGTGTTTTTTCGGTAAAGGTATTAAATTTTACGAGTTAAGAGATTTTTATCGCTCGCCATAAAAATTATCCTTTGCAAACATAGCAATAATTATCGAACTATGTGTCAGTGTATCACGGCAAAAGAATGGAAATTCGGGCTAAACGTATGCTGTGTATGCTTTCCGAAAATATACTGTTACATTGGAAATTAAAGAACAAGAGGTGCGAAGAATTTTACACAGCAAAAAACCCAAAAAAGCAAACTCGAGTGTCGCTCTTTTGGGTTTGAATAACGGTCTATTACTAAATTGTGCAGCACTATGCTTTTTTTCCTTGCGCTGCAATCAGCGTGTTTGAAATCAAAGAACAAATTGTCATAGGTCCCACACCGCCGGGAACAGGCGTAATGTAACTGCATTTTGGAGCCACTTCGTCGAATTTAACATCGCCTTTCAATTTCCAACCACTTTTGGTCTCTGTGCTTGCTACACGAGTTGTTCCTACGTCAATTACCACTGCTCCTTCTTTTACCATGTCGGCGGTAACAAATTCGGGCGAACCTATTGCGGCAATGACAATATCGCCACGGCGACATTCTTCGGCAAGATTTGCTGTGCGACTGTGGCACACTGTTACCGTACAATCGCCCGGATAGCCTTTCTGCGCAAGCATTACACTGAGCGGACGTCCCACAATATTGCTTCTGCCTATAATCACGCAATGTTTGCCTGCAGTAGGAATATTGTAATATTTCAACAGTTCTAAAATTCCTGCTGGTGTAGCCGATTTGAATGCAGGCAAACCAATCATCATTTTGCCCACATTGATAGGATGAAAGCCGTCTACATCTTTTTCTGGATCAATTGCTTCTATTACTTTCTGTTCGTCAATGTGTTTGGGCAACGGAAGTTGCACTATAAATCCGTCAATATCGGCATTTTGATTAAATTCTTCGATTTTTTGTAATAATTCTTTTTCACTCACTGTGTCTTCAAATGTTTGCAACGTAGAGCGAAATCCTACTTGTTCGCAGGCTTTTACCTTGTGATTAACGTAGGTAATGCTGCCACCGTCGTTACCTACCAAAATTGCTGCCAAATGCGGGGTTTTGAATCCTTTCGCTTGTAATTCTTTTACTTGTTCGGCTATTTGTAATTTAATTGCTTCGCTTACTTTTTTTCCGTCGATGAGTTCCATTTTGTATAGTTTAGTGAATAGAATTTAGTTTTTTGCAAAAGTATAAAAAAAGCGTTTGCAACGCAGCAATGGAATGAAAAATTGAAAATTGAAAATGAAAAAATCTGTGCAATTGGTGCTATCTGTGGACGTTACTATCATTCAAAACAAATTAATAGTTGTTTGAGTATTAGTTAATTAATTGAATTTTGTGTGCCTGCTCTAAATAATTTGTAATTTATAAGTCATATTAAACAATATTTTTATACTTTTGCCGATTATTATTGTAAAATGAAGATACAATTGAAAAATATACTCTGTGCGCTCGTTATTTTTATGACGCTTTCGTGTCAAAGCGAGTTCCAAAAGTTAATAAAATCAACCGATTACGAAAAACAATACGAAGTTGCGGTTGATTTGTTCGGACGACAACAATATCTAAAAGCACTTCCTATTTTTGAGCAGTTGATGCCGGTATATCGCCTGACTGAAAAAGGAGAAATGATTACCTACTATTTGGCAAAATCGTATTACGGCGAGAAAGACTACCTTATGGCTGCGCATTATTTTGAGCGTTTGGCGGTGTCGTATCCATACAGCGATTATTTTGAAGAGGCTTTGTTTTCAATAGCAATGTCTTACGCTTACAATTCACCTGCCTATACGCTCGACCAGACCTACACCAAAAAAGCTATCAATTCATTTTATACGTACTTGAACCGTTTTCCCAATGGAAAGTTTGTAAAAGAAAGTAACGAAAATTTGCGTACACTGCGTGGAAAATTAGAGCAAAAAGCATTTAGTATCAGTAAACAATATCATTCTCTCTCGCAATATAAAGCAGCCGTGGTGTCGTTAAAAAATACCTTACGGGAATTTCCTGATATTGCACAACGTGAAGAAATGTTGTACTTGATAGTTGATGCGTCGTATAATTTAGCATTACACAGTGTGGAAAGCAAAAAAGAAGACCGTATAGAAATGGCGAAAAGTGACTATGTTGCATATACAGAGGAATTTCCAAACGGGAAATGGATAAAAGATGTGCAGCGAATTTATAATCAACTGCAAAAAATGAAAGTCAATTAAATAAAAAGATGAAACATTTAAGGATTTAGTACTATTACATAGTGTGTCATACTTAAATCTTTATATGCTAAAATGATATATAAACGTGTTAATTTAAAAACTAACTTATGGATTACAAAAAAACAAAAGCTTCGAATACTACCATTACCCGCAATATGGCTGAACTTGAAGAGGGAACAGGAAGTTTGTATGAAACAATTGCAATTGTAGCAAAACGTGCAGACCAAATTGAAACCGATTTGAAAAAAGAATTAGATGCGAAGTTGGAAGAATTTGCATCGGCAAATGATAATTTGGAAGAAATATTTGAAAATAGAGAACAAATAGAAATTTCACGTTACTATGAACGCCTTCCTAATCCGGCTTTGATAGCTTTGGAAGAGTTTTTAGATAAGCAAATTTACTATCGTCGTCCGAACGAAGAAGCAGTGTAGTGGTGTACCGTTCTCATTATTTCCGATTCATACAGATGACGAACAATGTGAACCGTTTGTAGAAAATTATAAATCTATGCTGCAAGGGAAAAAAATAGTATTAGGAATTACGGGAGGCATTGCTGCGTATAAAGCGGCAATGCTTACTCGTTTATTGATAAAGCAGGGTGCCGATGTGAAAATAGTAATGACACCGCTTGCAAAAGAATTTATTACTCCTATAACTCTTGCCACGCTGAGTAAACACACCGTGTTGTGCGATTTTTTCAATTACGACAATGGCGAATGGAATAGTCATGTGGATTTAGGTTTATGGGCAGACGCGTTTTTGGTTGCACCTTGTACTGCCAACACTCTCGGAAAAATGGCGCATGGTATTGCCGATAATTTATTGCTTACCACCTATCTTTCAATGCGTTGCCCTGTCGTTTTGGCTCCGGCAATGGATTTAGATATGTATAAACACCCTGCTGTGCAGCAGAATATTGCAACGCTTAAGGGCTATGGAAATCTATTTATAGAGCCTGAGTCAGGCGAATTGGCAAGCGGACTTGAAGGTAAAGGGCGTATGGCAGAACCGCAAACAATTGTCAATTTTCTCGCTGATTTTTTCACACAAAATCAAGCTTTAAAAAAAAAACGATACTTGTAACTGCTGGACCAACGTATGAAGCACTCGATCCTGTACGCTTTATAGGTAATCACTCAACCGGAAAAATGGGCTATGCCATAGCTTTGGAAGCCGCACAGCAAGGAGCAAAAGTAATGTTAGTGAGCGGTCCTACACAATTAACCATCTCTCACCCAAATATTTCGTTATATAGAGTACAATCGGCGCAAGAAATGTATGAAAAAGTATCGGAATTGTTCCCTGCTACCGATGTGGCTATTTTTAGTGCTGCTGTTGCCGATTTTACACCAAAGATTGTGCACAATCAAAAAATAAAAGAAAAACAACAGTCGCTCCACATAGAACTGCAACCTACCGTTGATATTGCTAAAGAAATAGGCAAAACCAAGCAAGCACATCAAAAAATAATCGGTTTTGCACTCGAAACGCATAATGAAGTTGAACATGCACTGGGAAAAATGCAACGAAAGAATTTTGATTGTATTGTACTCAATTCTTTAGCTGATACGGGTGCGGGATTTGGTTACGATACGAATAAAGTAACAATGTTACATAAAAACGGTACGATTAATACATACGAATTGAAATCGAAAACGGACGTTGCTAAGGATATTATTCATGTGGTAACGCAATTAGTAACTGAGAAGTAATTTTTCGGGAAAGAATGTAAATTCCTTTGGTGAAAACATAAAAAATCGCATCTTTGCACGCATAATTTCAGTAAATGTTGGAATATAAATAGAAAACTTCCGTTGTAAAGTCATTAAATAAAATCTGATGAATAAGTATATAATAACAAGTATTGTATCGTTGTTTTGCGTAATGGGCGCATTTGCACAACGCCAAGTTGCCTCACCGTTTACTCGTTTCGGTTACGGTGAATTGTTTGAACCTTCAATGGTTTTTGCACAAATGGGAGGTATAGGTAACAGCGTGCGCAGCACCAATCATATGAACTTTATGAATCCGGCGCATCATTCGGCAATTAGCAAAGAAACATTTTTATTTGAATTTGGTGCAGGTTATAGTGGCAGACAAATACGTAAAGGTTCGCTTTCATCAACATCGCATAAAGTTGATATTGAATATTTTGCAATGGCTTTCCCAATAATTCCGCAGCGTTGGGGTATGGCACTTGGTTTATTGCCGTTCAGTAGCGTTAGTTATGATTTTATGAACTACGACAACTCCGTAGGAGCGCGTTACGACTACAACGGTGATGGAGGTTTTAATCAGTTAAAATGGGGTAATGCTGTTACACTATTCAAAAATTTGTCGTTAGGTGTGAATGCTTCGTATGTGTTTGGTAACTCCACCTATAATTCTATGGTAAGTTTTCCGGAACTCACACAATCGCTTATAGATAAAAATACAGGTAAACTGTATGATGAAGAAACGTATGACCGTACGTTAAAAATTACTCGTTATAACATGACCGGGTTTTATTTTGATTTTGGTGCTCAATATGTATGGAAATTCAGAGAAAATGAAAGTTTGATTTTCGGAGCAACCTACCAACACAAAAGCTCGTTGAAGTACGATGAAACCAATCTTCTTACATCATTTAATCGCAGCTATGACGTCGAAGATGATTATACAGATACACCACAAGATACTATAACCGAAACACTCAGAGAAAACGTATCAACCGATTTGCCGCAGCGTATTAGTTTTGGAGTAGGCTATGAAGCAAAAAAAATAAAAGCAGGCATAGATTTTGGTTGGCAGCAGTGGAAAAACGTTTCGGTTTTTGAGAATGATTATTCATATCTCCAAAATAAAAAATTTCTTAAAATAGGTTTTGAACACATGAATACTAACGCTACAAGTTATTTTAAACGTTTGCCTTGTCGTGTAGGATTTCATGCAGCAGAAATGCCTGTGTTTTACACAATTGACGGATCCGATTACAAACCAATAGACTTTGGCTTAACGCTCGGTACGGAATTTTTCTTGCGTCAAACAGCTAATTCATTCAATGTCTCATTCGATATAGGGCGACGTGGCGAAGTGCCGTTTTCCAATACGTTGTACGAAAAATACTGTATTGTAAAAGTGAAAGTCAATTTGAAAGAACGTTGGTTTTTCAAACAAAAAATTGATTAAAGAGGCTCTATACTGATGATACGGAGTTCGTCATACACTATCATTTTCGGCAGTATACTAAGTGCTATGCTGCTATTTTTTTCGTGTAGCAACGATGCTGAGCAAATAAAAAAAGTCTCACAATCAGAGCAAGTCCCCAGACTTTTGGGCGAAGATATTTACATTACACAGAGCGAATATGGCAATGTATTACTCAAAGTGTTTACCAAAGAATTGGTGCAATACGCCAACGGCGAAAAAAACTATACCGAATTTCCGCAGGGTATACGGGCAGCTCATTTTTCGACTTACCCCGATACAGTCTCGTTTCTGCAGGCAAATTACGCTATCAATTTTAACGAAACCGAAGTATGGGAGGCAAAAGGAAATGTAATTGTGCGCAATGCCAAAAACGAACAACTGAACACCGAATATTTGGTGTGGGATCAAAAAAAGAAAATAATTTATTCAAATACTCGAGTGCAAGTTACTACCCCTAACGATATTATTTACGGTGAAGGATTTGAAGCCGATGAGCAATTTGAAAATTGGACAGTAACCAAGGTAACAGGCGTGTTTACTTTAGAGGAATAAAGAAACAGAAGAGAACTTATAGTTAAAATCTTACAGCATAATTATGATAAACAAAAAATTACTACCATTATATATAATGGAATATTGTTGGCTTATTATAGGCGTTTGTGCGCTCTCGGTGGGTGTGCAAAATGTGATATATATTGGTATCAATAGAAATGTGGCGATGTATTTTGTAGTTGCAGCACTTTCTATAGCAATGTTCGTATATCGGAGAAAAAAGCGTAAAAAAATAATGCAGGAATTATGATTGTAATTCATGTTTTGTTTATCTTTGCGGACTTTAAATAAAAAATTAATCAAGAAACAATGGCAGCTATACAAAAACTTAGAAACAAATCGGGTTTGATTACCCTATGTATTGGAATTGCATTATTGGCTTTTATTATTACAGGATTAGACCCATCGTTGTTTAGTTCTCAGCCCAAAAATGTAATTGCTGAAATTAATGAAGAGGAATATCCATACGAATCATACGATGCAGTGTATCAACAAGTTGACGCCATCTACAGAAATAATCCGAATATGATGGGTAATCCGGCTCAAATGTCCGATATGGTATATACTGTTGCTTGGCAGCAATTCGTTGACGAACAATTGGTTAAAAACAAAGTACATCAATTGGGAATAGGCGTTTTTAATGAACGCTATAATGTGTATGGTATTTGTGCCGAAGAATTTGAAGATGCTATAATGGGGGAAAACATTGATATGGAAGTCCGACAGTTTTTCTCAAATCCACAAACAGGGCAATTTGAAAGAGACTTCATAGCGAATTTTCTTACCAATTTATCACAAGTAAGAGAAGAAAATCCAGCTATTTATGAATATTGGATAGGCTTAGAAAAACGTCTTCACCAAAATCGTGTAGCCGAGAAATTAAAAACAATGCTTGCAAAATCATTGTATGTAACCACATTAGAAGCAGAGGTGTCGATAAACGATCGTAGTCGAAAAACTGATGTACTAAGCGTACAAATTCCTTTTTCGTCAATCTCCGATGATAAAGTTTCTGTAACCGATGAAGATATTTTAGCATATTATAATACTGTAAAAGGGAAAAAACAATATGAACAAGAAACGAATGTAGATATATCATACGTAGTATTTGATCCTATTGCTACCCAAGCCGACGTAGAACACATACGACAAAATGTGGAAGGTAAAGCACTGGATTTTCAAAATGCGAAAAATACCATAGCCTTCCTGAACTTAAATTCCGACATTAAATTTAATCCTACATACTATAAAAAAGGCGACTTGCCTGCTGCTATCGACAGTTTTGCTTTTGCAGGCAAAATAAACGATATTACGCCTTTGTTTGAAGATGCTAATATGTTTAAAATCACAAAAATTTCGGATATTCGTTTTGCTGCCGATTCTGCAAAAGTACGTCATATATTGTTGGCTAACGCAAACGCAAGCATGGAACGTGCCGACAGTATAAAAGCATTGTTGGAAAAAGGCGCAAATTTTGAACAATTAGTGCGCCAATATTCTGCCGATAGCGGTTCGGTGGCGTTAGGTGGTGTTATCGACTGGTTCAAAGCCGGACAAATGGTGCAGCCGTTCCAAGATTCGAGTTTCTTTGGCGAAAAAGGCAAGTTTTATTTAGCTCCATCGCAATATGGAATTCATATCATAGAAATTTTACAACAAGGTACAAAATCGAAAGTGGTGCAAGTACAAACCTTGGCGCGAACGATTACATTCTCGTCGGAAACTCGTAAAAATGTGAATAAGCAAGCTATTACGTTTGTTTCGGAAAATCGTACCGCTGACCAATTTAACGCAGCGTTGGAAAAATCAAACACTATTGTAAAACGCACTGCTACCGTGTTTGAAAATCAGCGTTCGTTGCCTGGCATATCCGATTCGCGATCGGTTATTCGTTGGGCACACCAAAACAAAGCGCACAAAAACGAAGTGTCGGATATATTTGTATGTGGCGACAAATTTGTAGTAGCGGTAGTAACCAATGTTCACGAAAAAGGAGCAATGAGTTTTGAAGCTTTGAAAGATCAATTACGTCCGGACGTTGTACGTGAGAAAAAAACGGCTCTCATCCAAGAACAATTATCGTTTATTACCACAAATACAACAATACAAGATATTGCCGCAAAAATGAATGCATCCATAGATACATTGCCAAATACCACATTCGCACAGCAAACGAGTGTACAAATAGGCAACGAACCCTTAGTGTTTGCCACAGCAAGCACATTGAAAGAAGGGCAGCTTTCTGCACCGATAGGTGGAAACAATGGAGTGTTTGTAATTGTGCCTACAGCCATTCGCACCGAACCAGCGGGAAATGTGGACGTTGAAAAAAATGTATTGGGAATACAGCGAGAAACAGCGTTCAGCAACGCTATAATGCAGCTTTTGCGCGATAAGGCAGATGTAAAAGATTTTAGAATAAATTTCTTTTAAAGAATTTATACAGACACTTAAAAAGCGAAAAAAACATTTTTCGCTTTTTTTTTGCTAAAAAGTTACGAAAAACATACAGAATACGTTTTTTTGTTATACTTTTGCGATAACTGAAAATTTATTAAAAAAATAAATACTATGAAAAAACTATCATTTTTAGCAATTATAGGTTTACTTGTGGCACTTGCAACTTCGTGTATCAGAACAAACGAACCTTTTTGTATAAATTGTACGAGCGAAGGCATTCAAAAACAAACGTATGTAGTAGATACAACACAGGAGGGGGCAACAATTACAATATTTCCGGTAATCACGCCACGTAATTACGATTTTTGTGATTCTTTTGTGTACTATAAAGGAGCATATACTGAGCCATATCGTGTATATCCTAATTTATTGTTGTGTGAAAAAGAGGCAGCTGTTGATACTGCGCAAAGATACAGAGAAAAAGGCGACGTGTCGCAGCAACCATGTGTGTGTCGTGTGAATCCCGATAAAAAGTTTAACGATACTGTGCCTAAAAATGAATTTCTATACATTGAAGGTATTGAGAAATTTCCAAATAGCGTAATGAATATTAGAACACCGGGAGATACTACCAAAATCAGAACCTATTATAATTATAATAATAAGGGAGATGTGTTCAATGGCTTAATACTTCGCACCGAAAATACGCCGATAATAGAATCGAAAATGTTGAAATCGGGAATATATGACGCAGAACTCTTTTTCTTTAAGGATGCTGCACAGCAAGTACCTATAGGTGATACCATTTGGTTTAAATTTGCAATTATTCGTAGCGATAAAATAGCGAATATCAATTGTTTGAAACAAGCACGCGACCTAAACGATACGAAATTATTGAAATAAGGGGAAAATCAAGAATTTTTCGCACAAGAGATTGAATAAAAAGCAATTTTTTCTCGTGAAAATTTTTGGTTACAATTAAAAATGCTATATTTGCAGCCCTTATTGATAAGAAAAACAATATATTAAAGTAGTTAATTAAAATATAATAGAAATGACAAAAGCGGATATTGTAAACGAAGTTTCAAAAAAAATCGGAGTTGAAAAAGGAATTGTGCAAAAAACATTGGAAGTGTCTATGGACGCTATCAAAGATGCATTAAAAGCAGGCGATAATGTGTATTTTCGCGGATTTGGTAGTTTTATAGTGAAAAAACGTGCAGAAAAAACTGCTCGCAACATTTCAAAAAACACAACTATAATAATTCCGGCTCATAATATCCCGGCGTTCAAACCGGCAAAAACATTTGTAGCAGGAGTAAAATCAGTTAAAAAATAATTTAAGGAGGACAATACAATGCCAAGTGGAAAAAAACGCAAACGCCATAAAATGGCGACGCACAAAAGAAAAAAACGTCTAAGAAAAAACCGACATAAAAAGAAATAATATTTTTATTTTTTTTCTTTCAAAAAAGCAAATTATTAATCCTTTGTGGCTCAAGCAACAAAGGATTAATAATTTAAAAATCTCTAAACAATTAATCTACCGTGAGTAAAGAATTAATTATACGTAGCGATGAAACGCATATAGACATTGCCTATCTTGAAAATTCACAATTGTTGGAATATACCTCAACCCCTGTGGATACCGTAAGTTTCGATGTCGGAAATATTTACTTAGCAAAAGTTCGTAAAGTAATTCCCGGATTGAATGCCGTTTTTGTTGATTTAGGTTACGAAAAAGATGCATTTTTACACTATCATGATTTAGGACCGCAGTTTAGTTCAATGGCTGCTTTTTTGGAGCAAATATTGGCTAAAAAAAATATAACTTCGTTTGAAAAGCAAGACCGTCAGCCAATCCTCGATAAGCATGGTGTTATAGCCGATGTTATTACCGTAGGGCAGTATATTTTGGTGCAAATTGCAAAAGAACCTATTTCAACCAAAGGACCACGATTGACCGCCGAAATTTCTATTGCCGGACGCAATATGGTATTGATGCCTTTTGCTGAAAAAATTTCAATTTCACAAAAAATAGAATCAAACGATGAAAAAAATCGTTTGCGAAAAATTGTGCGTTCGTTTCTGCCCGAAAACTACGGGGTGATTATACGAACAGCAGCCGAAAATGCAAGTGCATACGATATTGAAATTGAAATAAAAGAACTGCTGCAAAAGTGGCAAGAAACGCTTGAACACATACAAGACTCAAAAAAACGCGCACCCTATCTGCTCTTGACCGAAATTAGTAAAGTTTCGGCTTTACTGCGCGATATTTTTACACCCGAATTTAACCATATTATCACCAATGATGATGCTTTGTGCAACGACATAAAAGCCTACATAAAAACAATAGCTCCGGAAAAAATTGATATTGTAAAGCTGTATACAGCAGGTCCGCCTATTTTTGAACAATTTGGCATTGAACGACAAATAAAAAGTTCATTTAGCAGAGTAGTACCTTTGAAAAACGGTGCATACATTATTATTGAAAAAACCGAAGCTCTTCACGTAATAGATGTGAACAGCGGTAATAGAGCAAAATCTGACCAAAACCAAGAAGCAAACGCTTTTGAGGTGAATAGTATGGCGGCTTTGGAAGTTGCTCGTCAAATTCGTTTACGTGATTTGGGTGGAATTATCATTGTCGATTTTATTGACATGAGAGCAGGTGAAAATAAAACAAAACTTTTTCAGCTATTCGACGACGCTATGTCAAAAGACAGGGCGCGCCATAATGTACTGCCTCTGACAAAATTCGGCTTAATGCAAATTACCCGTCAGCGGGTACGTCCGGAACAACGCATAAATACCAGCGATGTGTGCCCTGCTTGTAATGGAACAGGAGAAGTTATTCCAAGCATAAATTTGATAGCGCAAATAGAAGAAATGCTTATTGAGATACAAAAGCAATACCCCAAAGGTACAATTGTACTTCATGTACACCCACTTATTGCAGGTTATATCACCAAAGGTGTCTTTTCAACACTATTGCATTGGAAATTAAAACATTACCGCTGTTTGAAAGTGGTACAACGGAGTGATTTTAATTTTTTAGATTATTGCTTTACCGATAAGAAAAATAATCTTATAGAATTGTAAGTAATTACAAATTCTATTATTTTCAAGTCGTCTATAAAAATTTCATATAGTTGCCCTATACCATAATAGGTACTGTATTGTGTTTTCCGTATTTCGTGTTTTTATTTGTAGAATATAAAACCACTGACAGTATTAAGAGCTACACTATCGTTTGACGGATAATAAGAG
>JAISIO010000013.1 GCA_031262005.1 Bacteroidales bacterium | reverse complement strand
CTCGATGTCGGCTCGTCACATCCTGGGGCTGGAGAAGGTCCCAAGGGTTCGGCTGTTCGCCGATTAAAGTGGCACGCGAGCTGGGTTCAGAACGTCGTGAGACAGTTCGGTCCCTATCTATCGTGGGCGCAGGAATTTTGCGGGGCTCTGACTCTAGTACGAGAGGACCGAGTTGGACATACCGCTGGTGTACCGGTTGTATCGCCAGATGCATTGCCGGGTAGCTATGTATGGATTGGATAAGTGCTGAAAGCATCTAAGCACGAAGCCAGCCCCAAGATAAGAATTCCCTTGAGGGTTGTGGGAGACTACCACGTTGATAGGCTACAGGTGTAAAGGCAGTAATGTCAAAGCCGAGTAGTACTAATTGCCCGAAAGATTTTCTTACGCGCTTTTTTGATAATCAAAACTGCTTGTTTTCTTTTCCATGATGTTTAAATAATTAAAAATTGAAAATTAAAAGTTGAAAATTAAAGATACATTTTCAATTTTCCATTCTCAATTTTCAATTGAAAAGATTTATGGTGGCTATAGCTGCGGGGTTCCACCTCTTCCCATTCCGAACAGAGAAGTTAAGACCGCTTGCGCCGATGGTACTGCATTTAGTGGGAGAGTAGGTCGCCGCCTTTTTTTAGAATCCTCAATACCTTTTGGTGTTGGGGATTTTTTTTGTTAAAATTCAGGGCTACACTGAAAATGAACTCTTTTGTTCGTTGTAGGATGATTAAATTCAATATATTCGGCATGCAAATATAAACGGTCGGATTTTGTTCCGTATAAGTCATCGCCCACAATCGGCGCATTCAATCCGGCGTGATGCGATGCGTGTACTCGCAATTGATGGGTGCGTCCGGTGTGCGGATACAAATGTACTTTGGTGGTTGTTGCTGTTCGTTCTATTACTTTCCACGATGTAAATGACGGTTTCCCATGTTCAGAACATACCATTTGTTGCGGACGATTATCAAAATCGGGACGTAACGGCAAGGAAATACTTCCTTCATTGCCTGGGATAATTCCTTGCAGAATGGCTATATATCGTTTTTTTATGCTGCGTTCCGAAAATTGCTGTTGCATACGGGCACAGCTATTTTTGTTTTTTGCAAATACCATAATTCCCGATGTTGCCATATCAAGCCGATGCACTATGAAAATACCTTCCGTATATATTTTTTGTAAATATGTGAATGCCGATTCTGCATCTACGTTGCCAGGAACAGAGAGCATTCCCGCCGGTTTATTAATTACCACAATATCATCGTCGTCAAACAATATTTTAACAGTTTTTTCTTCGGCAAGTTCTGTAAGAATAGGATTTTTTTCTACTTGTAAACCTTGCAACATGTGTCCCAAAATAGGTTCACACTTAGTTTTACAGGCAGGATAAAAATGTTTATGCTTCCGAATTTGCGATTTTGGTGATTGTCCCCACCAAAATTCAGCCATTGCACGAGGTTTGTAACCATGTTCATACGCATAGTTTAGCAATTTGGGTGCTGCACATTCGCCGGCTCCCGATGGGGGAATATCGTTAAAAATTTCGTTCAAAGATTTGCGTTCGCCATGTGCATTTAAAAATGTGTAGTGCGAAAAAATTTCATACTGTAATTGCTCCGATTTTTGTTTACGAGTGTTTTTTAATGATTGAATATGAGAAGTATGGATATTTATTTTTTGTTGTAATTCGTCAATTGCTGTTCGCCACTGTTTACCGCATTGTTTGTAGCGGTATTGTAATCGCAAACTTTCGATTTTTAATTGTTCACATAGTGTTTCATATTCTTGTGCAGTCATTGCATGGTGTGCTTCGGCACGTTGTGCGTCGCGTTCGGCTTTTGCGGTTTTCATTGTTGTTTTCAAATCTGCCAATTCTGCCTGCATTTTATTTGTTTTTTTTGCAAGTTCTGCAAGCAAGTTTTGATAATTCTCATCATTTTCTACACTGGTAATGAGCATATTATATTCATTAAGTACTTGTTCGCTTTGGCGATAAAAACTTTCTTCGTGAGTAATGTTCACAATAGGCGGCACAAAAAACGGCAAGGTTTGCGTGTTTGCCAATTTACCCGAAAAAGCGGCTAAAAATCCGATTTGTCTTTTGGTATTTTCAACGATTAAAACGCCAAACATTTTGCCGACATTTACACCGTCTACATGGTGATGTATGCCGAAATCATGTTGAAAATCCTGCTGATGTTCCAAATAATCAAACACCTGCTGCGCAGCAATGAGGCACAATGGGTGCGGAATGTAATGAAATGGGAAGGTAAATTCGACTGGTGGCGAAATTTTGGGAATATGAAGCGGGTGAAAGAACATATTTAGAGTGTAGTGAATAGAGTATAGAGTGTAGAGTGTAGAGTGTAGTGAATAGAAATTGCTTTACTTTTCGCAATAAAAAAAATTACAGATATTTATGTTTTTCGTAACAATATTGAAAAATTAGACTAATTATTATACTCTAATCTCTAATAACTATACTCTATTCACTACACTCTAAATTAAACTTCTTTGCGCAATCTACCTACCGGAATACCGAGTTGTTCACGATATTTTGCCACTGTGCGACGCGCTATTATGTAGCCTTTGTCTTTCAAAATTTCAGCTAATTGTTCGTCGGTGAATGGATTCTGTTTGTTTTCATTTTCGATGTTTTCTTGCAAAATTGCCTTTATTTCACGGCTCGAAACTTCTTCGCCGGTATCGGTTTGCATTGATTCAGAGAAGAAATGTTTTAACTGAAAAATTCCGTAGGGAGTTTGTACGTACTTGCTATTTGCCACACGCGAAATAGTAGAAATATCTAATCCTACAATTTCAGCAATATCCTTGAGTATCATTGGTTTCAAACGAGCTTCATCGCCTGTTTCAAAAAATGCTTTTTGATATTCAAAAATAGCTTGCATGGTATGCAAAAGCGTGTTTTTACGTTGTTTTATGGCATCAATAAACCATTTTGCTGCATCTATTTTTTGGCGGATAAATTGCGCCGCTTCTTTATTCGATTTTGAGGAAGACTCTTCTTTTTTATACTGCGTATACATATCAATGTATGACTTGCTCACGTGTAATTCGGGTTCGTTACGTGAGTGTAAGTGTACGCTCAGTTTTCCATTGTGGTCTTCAATAGTAAAATCGGGCACAATAAATTGGGTTGTTCCTTTCTGTAAAACATCGGAATACGCATTTCCCGGTTTGGGATTGAGTTTCATAATTTCATCAATCGCATCTTTCAAATCATCACGTTCAATTTCAAGTGAATGCAGAATTTTATCGTAATGTCTTTTTGTAAATTCACTGTAATAATTGCGTAAAATTTCGGTAGCAGTAACGGTTGTTGCAGTTTTGGGACGGCGCGTAATTTGCAGCAGTAGACATTCCTGTAAATTGCGTGCACCAACGCCGGCAGGGTCTAACGATTGCACAAGGTGTAAAATGTGCTGCAATTCCTCGTCCGATGTTTCTACATTGTGCGCAAATAGTATGTCGTCGCTAATATTTTCCAAATCTCGGCGTAAATAGCCTTCCTCGTCAATATTTCCTAAAATAAAATCGGCAACAAACAATTCATGTTTATTCAAATTGAGCAATCCCAATTGTTCTTGCAAATTTTCGTGAAACGAATTACCTACCGAAAAAGGAATCTCTTTATGTTCGTAATCTCCTGATTTATTGTTGTCTTGAAATTTGTAATTGGAATACTCGTCTTCGTTGAAATAATCGTCAATTGAAAATTCATCGTCGTTTACCTCATTTGTTTCTTCATCATCGTGGTCGTTTTGTTCAGGTATTTGTTCATCAAACTGTTCATCAACTTCCAATGCAGGATTGTCTTCCATTTCCTCTTTAATGCGTTGCTCGAGCATCATAGTAGGAATTTCAAGCATTTTGATTACTTGAATTTGTTGCGAAGATAATTTCTGTTGTAGCTTTTGCTGTAATTTTTGATCAAGCATGGGGGAATAATTGAATAACTGATTAATCGATTAATTGATGTTTGACTGTACTATATTTTAATTTCTTCTTTCACGCCATAAAATTCATTATATACGGCATCGTATTTTTTTCGCAACACATTACGTTTCAATTTTAGTGTTTGCGAAAGTTCTCCGGTTTGAGTACTCCATACTTCGGCTATCAATTTTATTTTTTTGATCTGTTCATAGTCGGCAAGTAGGGAGTTTATTTTATTGATTTCTTTTTGCACGCGTTTTATAACTTCCCTATTAGTAACCAAATCGGCATTGTCTGTATAGTGAATCTTGTGTTTGGCTGCCCAAAAATGTAGCGTGTTGAAGTCGGGAACAATTATGGCTGCCGCTATTTTTTCGTTTTCGCCCACAATCATGGCGTTATCTATAAAAGCGGATCCTTTTAGATGATTTTCAAGTATTTGCGGAGCAATGTATTTCCCCGATGACAGTTTAAAGATTTCTTTTTTTCTGTCGGTTATTTTTAAATATCTGCCATCTACCAGAGTTCCAATATCACCAGTGTGAAACCAACCTTCGCTGTCTATTACTTCACGAGTATAGGTTTCGTCTTTGTAATATCCCATCATCAAGCAATTACCGCGGGTGAGAATTTCGCCATCATCGGCGAGTTTAAATTCTATGCCTTTCAAAATTTCGCCCACCGTTCCTATCCGTATGCATTTTGTTATGGGATTATTTACAGCAATTACCGGTGATGTTTCGGTAAGTCCATATCCTTCGTACACACGGATTTTTGCAGCGGTAAATAGGCGGATAATTTTCTCCTGAATTGCCGAACCGCCCGAAACAACGGTCATTTGCGGTCTGCCCGACAAGGTTGCTCGCCATTTTGAGTACACAAGTTTATCGGCAAGTGCCGTGATAGCAAGATATAATGGTTTATGGTTATAGTAATCAAATTTACACGCATGGCGGAATGCCCAAAAATAAATCATTTTCTTTATACCCGACAAATCTTTGCCGGCAGCATACAGTTTGTCGAACATCATTTCAAAAATTCGAGGTACGGCACAAAAACCGTCGGCTTCGCAGTCGCGCATATCTTTTGCTATGCTTCCTAAATTAGCCGCATAGTAAATTCCTGTTCCTATACACTGGTAATGATAGGCTACCGTGCGTTCATACATGTGGCACAAAGGTAAGAAACTCAATACTTTATGTTCTTTTGTGAGGTCTTGAATATCTATTAACGGGTTGAAATTGCTGCAAATATTTTTATGTGAAAGCATTACGCCTTTTGAGGCTCCGGTGGTGCCCGAAGTGTAAATTATACTTGCCAATGTTTCGGGTGTTATGCTGCGTTTATTTTCCTCGATTGTAGCGTGCCATTTTTCTTGCGTTTGTTTGCCAAGTTCCAAAATAGATGCAAATGTGCGTACATTATCTATTGGTTCAATTGAAAAAATGTCGGGTTTGGTTTCCATTGCGGCAATTGCCGGTATTATTCGCTTGTAGATTTGTTCCACGCCCACAAAGAGAGCTTTGCAATCGCAGTGATTAAGAATAAACGAATATTCACTTTCGCTCAATGTGGGATACACAGGCACGTGTACCATACCGCTTAGCATTATGCCCATGTCCAGAAAATTCCATTCAGGACGGTTAAACATACTCGTTGCTATGCAATCGCCTTGGGTGTAGCCCAGTTCTAGTAAAGCGTAGGCTATATAATGAGAATTTTCGTAATATTCTGTATTTGAATATTTTATCCAATTATTCCCATCGCGTTTGGCTAAAACATCGGGCTTGGTGTTAGTTTTTACTAATTCGAGTATATCAAAAATTCGTAAAGGTTTTATCATACGTTAGGTATTAAAGGGTTAGATATTAGAAACATAGTATCCTCAATTACTCTTCGTCATAATCACCATAGTCATCATAATCGTCATAAGGATCTTTTTTTACTTTTTTCTGTCTTTTAGGTTTTGCATCTTCTTCTTCGGTTTCTTCTGCTTGTTTTGCTGCTTTTTCGGCTTTTGCTTTTTCTTTGGCTGCTTCGGCTTTTTCTTTTTCGGCAGTTTTTTCTTCCAACTCTGCTGCTTTTTCTCGCGATTGTTCTTCGGCTAAGCGGCGTTGTTCTTCGGCTTTTACTACTTCGGGATCTTCTTTTATTAAGTAATTTTCGAGCTTCAGGTGGTCGTAATTATTCTCTTTTACCACCACTTCTTCTTCCGGTACCGGTGCTGGCGGAGCTTTATATATTTTGGTACGCACCAATCGTTTTGGTAGCATTTTTTGTGTACGAGTATGGAGGTCTCTTTGGCATAAATTTTTCATATCTGTCCACACCGCACTACACCATTCTTCGACTTCCATACATTTTCCGGGCGGAAATTTTTCGTAATCCATTAATTTCCCGTAAGTTACATTGCCATATTCGGAATACACGGGTTCGTGAATAAAATTGGTGTAAGTAATTACAATAATGGAGTCTTGAATTTGACTTTCAATAGAATATACGATTGTTCCTTTCATTTTTTCGGCAGCGTGCGGACTTGTAAAAACGCTGTCGATACGCACACGATTTTGATATAAAAAAAACGCTTTTCCTTTCATTTTTAATTGTTTACGCGCGCGTGCTGTTTGTTTCATGTTTTTTTGCGATTTGTACCAATCGTCCATGTGTTTGTAGAGTGTAAATTTAGGGGTGCGACCTTTTATGGGTATAGTGTCGTAAAACGTTAACGGTTTTACTTGGGCAAACGATGAAAGTTGCCATGCACACAGCATAAATATTGTTGCGAAAAATATACGCATAATATTGTGGATTTAACAATTGAACGATATTTTGTTACATTCTATTAAGTATTTCTAAAATTTCAATATCTCCGTATGTAAGTCTATCTAAAAGAGGTGTCGTGATATTAAAATTGCCTGGAAAATCATTTTCTTGTGATTCCACATTGTATATCTCTTTTCGGATTAAACCTACATTTCTTCTATATAATTCTTTCTGCGATTGCAGAGTATATAAATTTAGAAAATCGCGATGCACTACTTCGCATACCGAATCGTAGACTATCGTTTGTATTGTTGTGTCAATATTGAGTTTCCTGTATTGGAATTTTTCGTTAGGCATGGTATTCAAAGCATTGCCTTGCCATGTTTTCCCTTCTTCCATTGGGAAACGCAAAACTACAATTGCTGTATTCGCTTCTACTCGAACAATTTGCTCGTTGGATACCTGTAATTCGTACACGGTGTAAGGCTGCCATGCGGTGTCGTTTATTCCTCGGCGTTGCACTTCTATTCGGTATATTTTTGAATCGCCTGATTGGCTAATTTGCTCACCCATTGTTTCGCGCAGCAGCCATTCGGTGGTATCATATATTCCTGCAGGAAGGTCTATGTGCACAAGTGTTTGTTTATATTCCGTTACTGAGCCTTGTTCTAACGGTATAAAATTAAATCCGTTAGCTTCTATTGGTTGCGGGTCTACGCTGTTACAAGCAGTAGCTACAAGAATAATTCCTATATAAATAATTAATTGTTTCATTTAATATTCTAATTCTTTGCTTAGCGTTCCCGAAGCTATTTCCGCCACGGCACCAGTCATGCGCACGTTCCATTGGTCATCTATTTGTATGTGAAGTTCGCCGCCCTGCATTTGTACGGTAACGGTATTGTCCACCAACTTGTTTTTCAACATTGCCGCTGCCACTGCGCACGACGAACTGCCACTTGCAAGTGTGTGTCCCACGCCTCGTTCCCAAATTCGGATTTCTACCCGATTGCGGTCTATTACTTTTACAAACTGCACATTGCTGCGATTGGGAAACAGCGCATTCGTTTCTATTTGTTTGCCATACGTGAGCAATTCATTCATATTCAATTCGTTGCGCAATACCACACAATGAGGATTTCCCATAGAAACACAGGTAATGGCAAAGGTTTTGTCGCCACAGTTCAATTGTTCGTTCACACATTCTTGTTTTGCAAAAATTACCGGAATTTCAGAGCAATTGAAATTGGCTTTTCCCATATCTACCTGCACTTGCGATACTTTATTGCCCACAAGTTCGGTAATGTGGCAATGCACAATGCGTCCCATAATATCTACAGTGAAATTTTTTGCCCCTGTGTATTGATAATCATACAAAAATTTGCTAAAAATGCGTAATCCGTTTCCGCAATTTTCAGCCAGAGAGCCATCGGTATTATATATGCGTAATCCGAAATCGGCTTTGTCGGAAGGCACTTTGAGCAAAATTCCATCGGAACCTATTCCAAAATGAACATCGCACAAGCGTGTTACAAATTCGGGGCACAATGAAAACGAAAGTTTCTCGGAATCAAGCACTATGTAATCGTTGCCTAAGCCGTGAGATTTGACGAAAAAATTTGTTTGCATTTTT
>JAISIO010000116.1 GCA_031262005.1 Bacteroidales bacterium | reverse complement strand
TTGTTCCACGTAAGCACTCCGCTGCTCATGTACATCATTTTTTTGTTGTCCAGCAAAAAATTAATTACTTCTTGAATGTCCGCTTCGGCGTAGTCTAAATGTTCGATAATCTCGTGCGGCGACATTGGTTTTTCGGCAAGCCGTTTTTTTATATCATCTATAATATAATCAAATTGGAGCTTATTTACGTTCATTGCATTGCGTGTGCGACATACATCACAATTACCGCAACGCTGTTTGCCTGTTTCGCCAAAATATTCAAGCAATTGCAAACTGCGGCACTTGCTTTGATGAGTTACATAATTAATCATGGCTGTAATTCTATTGAGCTGTTGCTCTTTGCGAAAGGCAATTTCGTCATACGAAAACAAGAGATTTTCCAGTGGCAAACGTTCTTCGCTATATACAAGAAGTGGATTTTGCTTGGCTTTATAATAACCAATAATTCGCCGTTGCGAGAGTGCAATTAAATATTGTGTAATGTTTTCGGGCGTTGTATCGGCTTTTTTCGCAAGGCTTTCTTCTGAAATAGTTACAAAGTCGGTAAAAATTCCTTCATAATTGCGCAGCAACAGTTTTACGAAGGCATCAAATTCACGATTTTCAACCTGAAATTTGTATAATTCATTGCGATTGACATAAAATTTTGCTCTCGAATAGCGTTCGGCAGCATCGGAAAATACAATATATCCCTCGTCTTCCAATATTTTGAGCGAATTGAAGGTCATTACAATTTCCAACTTAAATTTTGCGCAAAAATCGGCAATAAAAAAATCGAAAACTCGCCCTTTTGCCTCGCCTATTGCCACCTGAAAATAATTGCCTAATGCCTCGTACACTCGTTTTATGTAACTATAGTCGGGATATTTTTTTGTGAAATTGGTGCGAATGGTGCGTATATCTTGCTGATTGAAGAGCAACACGGCAAACGCTTCTTTTTCATCACGTCCGGCACGTCCGGCTTCTTGAAAATAGGCTTCGATTGATTCGGGAACGTCCAAATGGAGCACAAAACGTACATTAGGTTTGTCTATTCCCATGCCGAACGCGTTGGTAGAAACCATTATCATGTTGTCCGATTTGGTCCATGCTTCTTGTTTCATACGGCGAACATCGCCGTCTAAGCCTGCGTGATAATAATCGGCATTCAATCCTGCTTTCTGCAATAAGAAAGCGGTTTCTTTGGTTTGCTTTCGAGTGCGCACATACACTATTCCGGCTCCTTTTACCTTTTTACTTATGTTGAGTATATAGCCGATTTTATCTTCACGATGCTTTACAATGTAAGTCAAATTTTTGCGTTCAAAACTTTTGGAAAGTACATTGTGTGCTTTAAATTCAAGTTTATTTTGAATATCTTCGGCTACTGCGGCAGTGGCAGTGGCAGTTAATGCAAGTATGGGAACCTGCGGAAAGAAACTACGCAATTGGGGAATTTGCATATACGACGGACGAAAATCGTAGCCCCACTGCGAAATACAATGAGCTTCGTCCACAGCAATCAGACACACATTCATGCGTTGTACACGTTCGATAAACAAAGGCGTTTGCAGGCGTTCGGGTGAAACATACAGAAACTTTATGCCACCGTATATACAATTGTCAAGTGCAATGTCGATTTCGCTGAACGAAAGCCCCGAATAAATTGCCATCGCTTTAATTCCTTTGCGTTGCAAATTATCCACTTGGTCTTTCATAAGCGCAATGAGCGGTGTAACTACTATGCAAATGCCTTCTTGCGCCAGTGCTGCTACTTGAAATGTAATGGATTTTCCACCGCCGGTAGGCATAAGAGCAAGCGTGTCGTTACCCTTGTATACACTTTCTATAATTTCCTGCTGTAAAGGACGGAATTTTGTGTACTTCCAGTATTTATACAATATGCTTTCAAAGGTGTTCATGCGCTACATAGATTTTCTGCCTTGAAAAAGCGAATGTAAAAATTGTATTGACTTCAATTATTGCTTTGTAGCACGCTTATCAAGTTTCGTTTTCTTAACTTGCCCATTTTTGTACACTGCGTGATAAAGCAAATTGCCCTGTGGACCGTAATATTTGTAATTGCCTTTGCGCATACCGTTTTTATAAGTCATCTCTTCACGGAGCGGACCTTCTTTGTAGCGAATTGTCCAAGAGCCTTCGGGAATACCATTTTTGTATGAAATTTCGCGTTCACAAGTTCCCGATTCATTGAAATATTGCCATGTACCGGTCATTTTCCCATTGGTGTATTCGCCGAAAATATTGGGTTTTCCATTCATAAAATAGGTTTTCGATGTGCCGTGAAATTCACCGTTTTGATAGTGTTTTTCCGATTGTACTAACCCGTTCAAATTCCATACGGTGGAAACGCCATTGTACAAACCTGATTTATATTCGGTGCTGTACATTTTTTGTTCGGGTTTTTCTTCGTACCAGCCTTCCCATGTTCCGGTCATTAATCCCATATCGAAATAACCGATTGTTTGTAATTTTCCGTTGTCGAACCATTGTTCAAATTTTCCGTGTTCTTTATTGTTTACAAAATTTCCTTGGTGTTCTTTTTGCCCGTTTTCGTAATAGAATATCCATAAGCCGGTTTTTAAATCTTTGTCGTAGTCGCCTTCTTTCCAAAGATTTTTTTCATCGTAAAACCATTTCCAATGTCCGGTTTTTAGTCCTTTGTCAAAATCGCCGGTATTTCCTATTCCTTTACCGTCGGCACGCCAGTAAATCCATGTGCCGTGTTGCAAATCGTTGTCAAAATAACCCTCCATTTCAATGGCTTGTTTTGCGTTGTTTTTAGTATACCACACGGCTTTACCTTGTTTTTTATCGACTTTGTATTCTATTGTAGACGATGGTTTTCCGTTGGCAAACCACGTTTCCTGCAACCCGTCTAATTTTCCATTTTTGTAACGTGAACGGCTAATCATCGTGCCTTGTTCGTTCCAATATGTCCACACAGAATCTTTTACCTCGTTTTTCATAAAACCTTGTATGTGTGGTTTTCCGGTATTGAACCACACTTCGTAAACGCCGGTTTGCGTGTTTCGATGTTCTTTCATGGTGCCGTTCTCGTAGTATTCTATCCAGTCGCCTATTTTTTCACCCCGCTTATATTCGCCTTTTGATTGGTATTGCTTGCTTTCAAAATACGTTTCCCATACACCGGTTTTAAGACCGTTTTCATAGGTTCCTTTTTCTTTTATAGTATTTGTGCCGTCCCAATATCCGATATACTCGCCATTGCCGTTACACACCGAACAAGAGCCTTTGCGATAGCGAGAACTCCATAAGAGTACTGTATCGCCTTTGTACATATATTCGGTTCGTGGCACATTGCTGTTAGGATAAAAATACGACCACAAACTGTCGCGTATGTTATTTTTAAAATAACCTTCGATTGTTTTAAATCCGCGTTCATCGTATTCGGTGTATATACCGTTCAATTGATTGAGTTTGTAGGTAGCCTCTTGTTTGGGTTTTCCATTCGGATAAAACTCAATGTTTTTACCGTTCAATCGTCCAAGTAAATATTCGGTTGTTTGGGTTTTTCTTCCCAATGAATCCCAATATTTCCACACACCTTGTTCGTTTCCATCGCGTAAATAGCCTTTGCTTGCAATTTTGCCGTTGCGATAATAGATTGTTACCGTATCTTGTCCGAAAAGTGTTGAAAATGAGAAAAGCGCAATACATACACACGCAACTTGCAATTTATTCATACTATAATAGGGATTTGGAGTTATACTATGTTTTTTATCTGCCGATTGACTATCAGCACATTTAATTAATAATTTTATCAACGCAGTTAAGTGAAATTTCTGTTTCGTAGCCCCGACTTTGCCCGAAAAGAATAAGTTTTGATTTGCGTTGGTATTCATCGTCAATAGTGAGCGATTTGTTTTTGCGTGTCAATTGCTCGCAAATCATAGCTTCGTAGTCTACGGTTGAAAAAAATGCGTCCATTGCACTATTAATCTCATCATCGGAAAATCCTTTGAGTTTCAGATTGAAGCGGATTTTTACCCGTCCCCATTTGTTGTAATAGTATTTTCCGCGAATAAATGCCTGAATGTAGCGAGAACTGTCAAGAAAAGAATCTTTTTTGAGTTGTTCGATAATTTCATCTGCTTTTTTTGTGTCAATACCCCAATTAAAAAGTTTTTGACGCACGTCGAATTCGCTGCGCTCCATTTTGCTGCAATATGCCATCAATTTCTCGAATGCTTTTTGCGGGGGTAATATTCGTTTGTTCATAATACTGTAATTTTTAATTGTGTGCAAAATACAAATTAATTGTAAAATACAAATTGTAAATTATAAATTAGTGAGCAACTGCTGACAAAACGTGAAAAAATGAAGTTTATTACGAGTAATACCTCCGAGAGAAGCATTCTTTGGCAAGATTACTTGTATCAATCCTCGTTTGCAAGCTCCAACAGTAGTTCTCTTTGCGTTTTTCCTAAAATAGGATGTACAAAATCGGGTGCAATTTCGCATAACGGAATTAATGCAAATTCTCGTAGATGCACTAATGGGTGGGGAACGTGTAAAGTAGAGGTATTAATAATATCGCTATTGAAATATTCTATATCAATATCTATTATACGGGCTTCGTAACTGTTGTTTTGTGAGCGCGTTCTACCGAGTTCGGTTTCTATTGCCAAACATTCGGCAAGAGTTTCGTTGGCAGTTTTTGAAGTAAGTACCACCAGAGCTTGATTATAGAATAGATTTTCGTGCTCAAATCCCCATGCTTTGCTGGTGTATAGTTTCGACTGTGCTGTTATAGTACCTATGCGTTGTGAGCACAAAGTGCGCACTTGAGCAAATAATAATTCTTCATTGCCCAAATTTGCACCCAAAAGTAGAATAGCGGTGTTTTTCATTGTGAGATATAAAAAAATCCCTTGCGATTTGCAAGGGATTTTATGCGGTTAATCATCGTATTCATCATCGCCACCAGACTCGCTCTCCGAAACAGAGCCAATAACCTGTATTTCGGTTCGGCGGTTTTTCGCTCTTCCTTCGGGGTAATCGCTGCCATCGGGACGATTGTTCGGTGCTATTGGAACAGAGAAGCCGAAACCTTTACCGGTAATGCGCGCAGGCGAAATACCTTGTTTGATAACATGGTCGATAATTTCGTTAGCACGGCGTTGTGAAAGTTTCATATTGAAATCCTCTCCGCCAATATTATCGGTATGGCTACGAAGTTCTACAACAATATCGGGTGCTGTACGGAGCAGAGCCACAATTGATGTGTCGATAATTTGACGTTGTTCTTTGGTAAGTTTGTATTTACCAAATTCATAGTAAATATTTTTCGAGATAAATGATTTTGTTTTAGGTATGTAATTGATACCGTAATCTTTCAGAAAAATAGTGTCGGGAGTTTCTACTCCTTGTGTTGAAAGCGGCATAAGAGCAGTACCTGTGCGAGCGTTTTCAAACTGCAACATATAGTTACGATTAGGTTCTACCACAAATTCAAAACGTCCGTTATTGTCGGTTTGAGTACTTGCAATAAACACTTTTTCGTTGCTGTTACCAATGAATAATGAAACGGTACTTCCTGCAAGGAAACGAATTTCTTCTGTTTCTTCTTCTGCTTCAAAGTTACTTCTAAGAATATTGAAAATATCGCGGTCTTCCACTTCATACACACGTCCCACCACAGGAATGTCGAACACATTTTCAAAGTTTACGTGATAAATATCATCACAACAACCCTCATAAGCAGCAGTTTGGCTACCCGAACGGTTCGAGGCAAACAAACCTTCTTTGCCGTCGGTGGTAGTGCTGAAATAATAATCGTCGAATGGCGTATTGACAGGAGCACCCAAATTTTCGGCAACAGTCCATCGTCCAAGTTCGCCAGTTGCTTTAAATATGTCGAATTCGCCTTGACCTGCTAAACCGTTAGAGCTAAAATACAATGCGCGTGCTGTTACATCGTAGTAAGGAGTGATTTCATCGGCAGGCGTATTTATTTTAGTACCACAGTTTTTTGGTGCGCGCCAAGCGTTCGATTTTGATATGAATATAGTGTACCAAATGTCGAAACCACCTTGTCCACCAGGACGATTGGTTACGAAATACACCACTTCATCACCTTTTTTCGATTCGTTACCCACACCTACTTGTGTGATTGAAGAACCTTTGAGATTAATAAATTCGGGTAATTCTTCGGGTTCTTGCCATGCTCCGAACACGTTTTTCGAAGAATATAATTTACAAGTTTCTACTGATTTTTTATCGCGAGTACATTGTGTAAAATAGAATCGTTGAAAATCGGGAGAAAATGCACCGTGATTAATGTTTACGGTTTCTCCGTTTGGTTTAAATTCCCAATCGCCGTTGTTCAACCAGCTGATGCCGTATTTTACTGCTGTGCTGAATGTAGGATTTTGCATAGAAGCATCGAAACGAGCGGTGTCGAAAGCACGTGTTGCGTAAATAAATGATGTTGGCGAAAGATAAATAGGCATATATTCCGACATAGGAGAATTAATGTTATTGCCTAAATTTGTTACTCGTACTTCTCGTGGATTTGCCTGCGTTTTGATAGACGAATCAATTGAGGCAATTTGGTTTTTTACCAATTTTTGATATTGTGGAGAATCTTTAAATCCGGTATATTCTTTTTTGAATATTTTGAATTGCGCAGCAGCATCTTCATATTGAGAAGCTGTTTTTAGCATTTTTGCATAAAAAAACAGTGCTCGTGCATTCTTTTTAGGATTGGTTTTATATGCTTTGTTGTACCAAAATTGCGCCATTGGGTAATTGCGAGCTGCATGATACGCATCGGCAAGCTGAAACATCACCTCATAATTATCTTTTTTGCGTAATAACTCTTCGTAATGACGAATTGCACCAAAAACGTCGCCTTGTGCATACAGTTTTGCTCCTGTTTTTTTTAATTTACCGGCACCCATCTTCGATAAATCTTCTTGTGCAAACGAAGCAGAAGAAATTGTAAAAAGCAGTAAAAACAATGAAATCAGATAGTTACGTGTCATTCTGTGTGTAAAATTATTAAGTGTATACTATTACCTGCGATAAAAAAACGCCTCAAATGTAGTACTATTTTTTTAATAAATAAAATTTTTCTTATTCTTCGTAAATAATTTTTTCGTAACTATCTATTGTTCCTATGATTTTAAATTCGGTTCTGCGGTTTTTTTGTCGTCCTTCGGGATTATCGCTGCCATCTTCATTCTCGTTGGGGGCAATTGGGCGCGTTTCGCCGTAACCTCGCGCTACAAGTCGATTTTTATCAATTCCGCTTTTTATTAGGTAATTTACCACACTTTCGGCTCGCCGTTGCGAAAGTTTTATGTTGTAATCGTAGTCGCCCTTGCTATCAGTGTGGCTGCTGATTTCTACTACTATGTGCGGGTTTTCGTTCAAAATTACGAGTACGGTTGTGTCTAACACGGTTTTTGAGGCATTCCGTAAATCCGATTTGTCGAAATCATAATAAATATTTTTTATGATAAACGGAATTTGTGGAATGTATTCTATTACAACGTCGGGTTGCTGTAACGTGTCGGATTGTTCGCTATTTTTGGTGTTGAATGTAAGCGTGGGATTCGGTTTTCGCTGTCCTTCCACTTCTATTTCATAATAGGTGTTTTTTTCTACGTTGAAGAGATAGTAGCCGTTTTTATCGGTATGTTGCTGTGCTGCCACCACTTTTTCTTTCGTCTGTTCGTCTATCATGTAGAGTGTTACCGGAATATTTTCGGCAGGTGTTAAGGTGTCGGTGCTTAATTCGGTTGCGATTTCAGCCTCCAATCCCAAAATATGTTTTACCTGTGGATTGATTTTTTGCAACACCAGTCCTTCGGTAGCCAGCGTTATATGATTGTTGTAGCGGAAAAAATACAAATCATCGCAGCAATTTTCGTGCATGGTTGTTATGGAACCTGTGCGATTCGAGGTAAATACGCCGTCTGTATGATTGGGGTGAGGCACATAATATAAATCGTCGAACGGCGAATTGACGGGTGCTCCCACGTTTTCCACAGCAATCCATTTGCCAAGTTCGCCCGTTGCCTTGAATATATCCAACTCTCCCAAACCGGCTAACCCGTTGGAACTGAAATACAGCGTTCTATTTGTTATATCAAAAAACGGCGTTAATTCATCGCCAGGCGTGTTTATGGCATTACCGCAATTTTTTGGCGTAGTCCATTCGCCTTTATTTTTTTGATATTCGCTGAACCATATATCCATACCGCCTTTGCCGCCGTGGCGATTGCTCACAAAATACAACACTTCGTTGTTGGTTTTGGAATTTATGCCAATTGTTGGCTGAGTGGTGTGAACCCCTTTTGCATTTATGCTGTGTGGTAATTTATCGGGTTTGCCCCACGTTTGCCCCATTTTTTCGCTTACGTACAGGGCGCATTCGTAGTCGAAACTATTGTTTTTTACACATCGGGTGAAATAGAAGCGGCGTTTGTCGAGCGAAAAAGCACCGTTGCCAATTTGTTCGTTGGGAGCGGTTAAGTGGCGAGCATCATTCCATTCGTTGGAAAAATTCCACGTATTATCGGCAGCAAGCGTAGCAGTGTAAAATTTCCGTTGCGGAATTTCGTGCATATCTCTATCAACCACCGTATATACTATGGTATCGCTACGCAAGGCTGCAAAAAGCAGGGTGCTGTCGGTTAAATATAACGGTGAAAATTCGATTGAGGCTTTATTAATATCGTTGTTGGCATGAACAATATCGGCATTTTTCGGTTGCGCAATCCATTGCAGAGCACTATCGCAGGCTTGAATTTGCAGGTTTGTGAGTTTTTTATAATCAATGCCATTAATGATTGTCGCACCCGATTTTTTGAATTTCTGAAATAGAATGCGGGCTTCTTCATAGCGTTTTTCGGTTTTTAAAAGTGCAGCTTGATAGTACAGAGCCAAAGGATATGCCTTGGGTTTTGCTTCATACACTTCGGAGTAAGCCTCGCGTGCGGATTTGTAATCACGAGCTGCACGGTAGCATTCGGCAAGCGAATAGAGCACTTTTATGTTTTTTCTTTTTGCCGAGTAGGCTTCAAAAAAATCTATGGCGGAATACGCATCATGGTATTTCATAGCATGATAGCCCAAGCGTTTGAGTTTGCCGGCAGAAAGATTGCTGCTTTGCGGGCTTGTTTCTTGCGCTTGTATTGTGCAACAAATCGTACACAAAAAAAATATAGTTACTATAATTGGCTTTTTCATCTGCTTGTCTATTAGTCTTGTGTCTTGTGTCTTGTAACTTGTATCTCGTATCTATTAGTCTTGTGTCTAAAAGCCTAATTTTAAAGTCTATCACAAGGAATTTTTATAAGTGAATTGCGTGTGCTCGGCGAAATATACACAAGCGAAAACTCGATTGCTCCTCTGCCGTGAGTTGCCGTGCGCAGTGTAGAAATATTAACATCGTAACTTACGCCAAAACGCCAGCGTCCGTAGCGAGCACCAATAACCCATGCCGAAGCATCGAAATTGGTATAACTTCCGTAGCGTATGAAAGTGCCGGCAAATGGTTTTATGTGTTCAAAAGCGGTGTACACAAGATTGCTGCCAAACAAAAATTCTTTTGCCTGATGCTCTATCATATACAGCAGTGTGGGTTGTATAATAATATTGTCGGAAATTGTGAAATCGCCGCCGAGCGAAAGGCTTGTGCGCAGAGGTAAGCGTGTATCTCGGGAACTTGTGCCATAGAATGTTTCTTTCGGACTATTGATATTGAAAAATGCAATGCCTACTTCGGGTGCAAATTTGCCGGCAAATGTTTTGCTCCACAACAAACCTGCATGAAACAGCGGGTATAGAATAGGCTCTTGCGCAAGTTCGCTTATGGGGAAATTGGGATTGAATACCGATTCGCCTCCCAAATCGAATTGTTCGTCGTATGTGTAGCGATCTATATTGGTGCTTTTGTATACCACTCCGGCTTGAAATCCGAGCGAAAGGCTGTGTCCGTTAATATTGCGAGCATACGAACCTGAAAGTAATGCTTTGTGTGCACGCAACCCCACGTAACCCGATTCGTCGCTCAATAGCTGCACACCCACCGAGAAAAAGTTTAAATAGTGAGCAAATTGCCGTTCAACACCAAGTGCATACGTTGAAAACGGACGATTATCAATTGCTTTCCATTGCTGGCGGTAATTTCCGCTTATACGCCAATCACCGTTGTACCAGCCCGTATTGGCAGGATTCAACGTAAGCGGTGATGCATAGAATTGCGAAAAATGCAAATCTTGTGCAACCATTTTGCCGCAAAGTAGGACTATACCAATAATGAATAGAATTTTTTTCACCGATTGACAGTTTTAAACGTTTAATTTACCATAAGAACCGTAAAAAGAGAAAATAGTTGCATGAAGTGTGCGTATTTTTACGAAAAATTTTCGCGATTGCGTGCAAAGATACTATGATTTCTTGATAAACAATTTTTATATTCTTACTTTCGCAACCACAACCATAACACGCAATTACACCATGAAACGCTCGTTTTTATTATTCCTTATATTCTGCTTTTCTCTGACTGTTTTAGCACAGCAATTTGATTTTAATCCTTCGGTATCGCAAGGCTGTACGCCGCTTTTAGTTACGTTTACCAACACTACCGACCCTACAATTATTGCCGATTATCGCTACGAATGGGTGGTGGAGCCGGGTAAATTTTCTACCGAGACGTATCAAATGGAAAACACTTATTTACTGCCGGGAAACTATATGGCACAAATGAAAGTATTTGACCTCACAACCGAAATGCTGGTGGAAACCGTTTCAAAACCTATTATCGCTTTTCGTGATCCTGATGTTCAAATTGCGAGCGACAAGGAGGAAAGTTGTGTGTACAAACCATTTCAATTTTCGATTACCGCTACCGAAAGCGATGCGCCCCTAACCTCGTATATGTGGATACTTTCCGATGGTACAACATATCCTTCGGAAGTTCCTGCGGCTCACAGTTTTAGGAGTGCCGGCGAACATAGTATATTCTGCGCAGTAACCGATGCCAACGGCTGCACCAATCGCGAACGACACACAATAACCGTAAAAACCTACAATGATGCGCCAAAAACAAGCATTAGTTCCGATAAAAAGCAAACGTGCGACCCGGTGCTTGCCGTGCAGTTTGCTAACACAAGTCCTGCCGACACGCTACTCGACTATTTTGAATGGAATTTTGGAGACGGCACGCCACTAAATACAAGCACACAACACCCTTCGCATACGTATAACGGCTACGGCGCATACACCGCCACTCTCAAAAATGTTTCTATACATGATTGTGAAGCCTCGGCTTCGGTAGCCATTCAATTGATTGACTACAAACCCGATTTCACTATTGCCGACGACGGAAAAACTCTTGACGGAACAAACGAAGCCTGTAACGGCACAATTACATTTACGGGAAGTGCTACACCCGCTTCGCCTCGCACTATTTCCTATTCGTGGGCTTACGAATCGAACCCCGCAGTGAAGGGAACAAACAACAAATATACCGTGCAGGAACTAAGCGGCGGAACAAAACGAATGACTCTCACCGTTGATAATGGCGTGTGTGAACGTAGTATTACAAAAACGTTCAGAGTGGAAACTCCGCTGCAAATAAGCTACACGCCTACCGACGCATTTTACTGCGAAGCTACTTCGGTGGATTACACTGCCGTGAGCAATGTTCCGGGTTCTTCATTCGAGTGGAATATAAATGGAAGCGCATTGACGGGGAATCCTGTTAGTTATTTCTTTACCGAAGCGGGCTTGTATAGCGATGCTCTTACCGTAATCACACCCAATAATTGTAAAGACAGCCTTGAAAAACCCAATAATATAGAATTGGTATTTCCTAAAATTGAACTATCACGTCTTAGCTCCGTAAGTGGCTGTGCTCCGCTTGGCGTATTGTTTAGCGAGACAAGAACCTACAATACAACACGTGATAATTTTGCACGGGTGGAATGGGATTTTGACTATGAACACCCGGTATTTACCGTTGATGCTACCGGTTTCGGACAAGCATCGTGGACACACAACCTGCGGGGAGTATACCAAACAGCGGTGAGAGCCGTAACCGACAGAGGTTGTGTGGTATATGATTATGCCAAAGATTCGGCAAGCAAAAAAGAAATTATAAAAGTGGGCTACAAACCAAGTGCCGAACTTATTTTTCCCGATACGATTATGTGCGCTTCGGAATTATTGAAATTCACGTTTCACAACAACGATACGTCTCTTATGAACAGTGGTTACGATACGTTGTTTATCTCCGCTCCTCATTGGATTCGCAATCGTTTTGGAACGCCGAATAACACCCTACCGGCACCGGGAGCGGTGCAGGATAGAGAACTTGCAATGGAACTGCGCGACTCCGTGGGCGAACATAGTGTGTATTACGTTCTTTCCGACCACGGTTGCAGGTCGCGCTCCGTGCAGGATTCCGTAACGGAATTACAGATTCCTACCACCATACACCTGCATGGACCTATTTTAAAGATTAATGAACCGCAAAAAAATTGCGAAGACAACTATAATTACACCTACTCATTTAGTCAAAAAATAAATGTCGATTATTCTTCGCCCAATCAATATATAGATTGGTATTTGCGACCAGCAGGACGACGTACTCCCGGTTGGCATTTTGCTCACAATAAAGATACGGTGCATATCAATTTTGAAGACACCGTTCACACCCATTTCGGTTTTCCCGACGGACGTGGACGATATGAGATCTACGCCATAGGCTACAATGGCGACGAAGATTGCCACGGTGCTGGTCCGTGCAATTGCTACGATACGGTATCGGTTGAAACTACAGTAACCGATATTAAAGCCGATTTTATAATAGACAATCCTACACCTTGTTTGGGCGATAGTACTCTTATTCAAATAGGCAAGGCTGCGCAAGATGTGGATTGGAACGAAACATATTGGCTACGAAATGGAGAACAATTCTATGCCGATACCGCGTACTTTCTCTTCGACGATAAAAATATACAATACATAGAAGTTGTTACCGCCGATCAGTTTAAATGTGCCGACACCATGCGCATTCCGCTGAAAGTGTATAAGCCGGAGGCTGCTTTTAAAGCAACCATTGTTTCCGATTGTTTGCCGTTTACAACGGAATTTTCCGACACTACACGCTGGGACACCGATACCACAATCGTGAGTCGTTTGTGGGATTTTGGCAGCGGAACACCTTCGCAGGGTACCGATAGTGTACATACCGTTATGTTTGATACAGAGGGTTTTGTATCGCCTTCTCTCAAGGTAACCGACATTCTTGGTTGTTCCGACAGTCTTACCGTACCGGATTATATAAAACCAATTGTGCCGAATTCAAAATTCGCATTGACCACTCCAAAACTTTGTCTGAATCATGAAGCTATTATTACCCGTGATTTTAGTGACCCGTATTTGGATAATGCTATTCATAGATTTACATGGGATTTTGGCGATGGTACCATTATAACAGGCGACCCTGCAAGTTCAAAACCCGAATATATTTTTGCGGATACCGTGCGCCACCGCTACACGCAAGAAAGTGTGCCCGGTAAATTCAAGGTTTCGCTCACGGCTTACAGCAAAAGCCCCATAGACCCTATGAGAGAATGCAAGGCTACTACCGACACTGCTATTGAAGTAAAAGATGTTTCGGCACACATTCAGATTCGTGATATGGATAAATGCAAAGAACCAGGGCAGGTATTTATTGTGTACATAGACGATACTTGGTACAGAGGAAAATACGCTTCAACGGAATGGAACAAAATTGAAAGCGGAAATACAATTATTGTATCGCCAGCCTCGTCAATAGCTCCGCGAGTGATTACGTTTGCCGATTACGGTATGCAAACCATAGAACTTATTACCCACAGCGATTACTATGGTTGCGAGACCGATACCGCGAGAGAAATGATAGAAGTTCCGGGTTACGACGTGGAATTTGTGGCAGACAAACATTTGGTTTGCGTGGGTGAAGATGTTACGTTTACCCGCACACGAGCGTTGAATGTTGAGCGTTATACGTCGTATTGGTCGTTTGGCGATGGCGTGCAAAATTACACTGATTTGGAGCAGGCTATTCACTCGTATGGAGCCTTGCCCGATACCGAAAACAAACGCTACAAAGTGCACTATATAGTAGATGCGCCCAATACCTGCAAGGTGGATACCTCCAAATATCTCCTTATAGAATTACACCCCGTGGAGGCAAACTTTTTGCGTGGCATTGATGATGTGGATAGCATAGGCTGTGCGCCACATACCGTTGAATTTATTAACACTTCAATAGGAGCAAAAGATAATGTTTTCAAATGGAAATTTGGCGACGGAAGTACTTCAACCGAGAAAAATCCGACACACACATTTACCGCCAAAGATACACCCTACGAAGTAAGTCTTTCGATAGAAGGAGTAGCCTGCAACGATACCGCACGAAAAAAAGTTTATTTCTACCCCGTACCCGATGTGCAATTCGATTATGACAGCGTTCTTTGTCTTGGCGAAAGTAGTGCAATTACGGCACAAGGCTCGTTTAGCACCATTGCATGGAAGCCGCAGCAGTATTTCAGCAATCCGAACGAGGCGGTTACGTTATACAAACCACGCGAGTCGGGTATGGCGTATGCCGATATTACTTCCTTGTATGGCTGTGCCGAGCATGATAGTCTGTTTGTATACGTGCAGCAGCGTCCTCGTTACCAAGGAGCACCCGATTCGGCTCTGTTGTATTATCGCACACCTACGGAAATGGTTTTGACTTCGCGTCCCGATTCAAAATTAATAGCAGGGCAAATATACAATGTGAACAATACGCCGGTGGAAGGTGTCATGTACGAATGGTCGCCTGCCGATTTTTTAAGTTGTACCGATTGTGTAAGTCCCAATATTCACTTGGAGTGCGGAACGCCGGGTTACCCGAATTGTTGGGATTTTCCGTATGAAATTCCATATCGCATCTCTATGTACGATACTTTGGGCTGTTTTGAGGAACACGCCGATATTTTATTTAGAATTGTAGTAGAAACCAAAGCTGCCATGCCGCAAGCATTTACGCCTAATGGCGATGGCAACAATGATATAGCATTTGTGAGAGGCTGGGGCATCAAAGAATTTTTGGAAGTGCGCATTTACAATCGCTGGGGGCAAATAGTATTCGAGAGCAACGACCTGCAACACGGATGGAATGGCGTGTACAACGGCAAAGACCAACCTATGGAAACCTACTCGTACACCATTCGCTATGTGGATACGAAAGATGAAGAACAGTTTGCAAAAGGCTACATTACGTTGATACGGTAGCGGATTAGCATGACCTAATTGGCGTTGAAGTTCACTTGCTGAAAATTTTTTCTTCGTTGAGGTTAGTATGTATATACCTCATAACCGAATATTGTATCTGAAGAGAAAGATGCTTTTTTCAGGTTGCATAGAAAGCAGTCATTTAGTTAAAAAATGGCTAAACGAGCGAATAAAAACCTATCGTTTTTGTAATTGTTTGATAATGAATGTAAAGAGGTGTCTTATTATTCTAATAATATGACTATTTACAGGGTGAAATGCATGAAAATAGGCGTTTTGCGTAGTGTATTGTGCTTTTATATATTGCTGATTAGCAAGTGTTTGAAATTTTTTTTGTGGTTTTTTGTCTGATTTTTCAAAAAAATGCAGTTTTTAGCATTCATGTAATAATGTAAAAACCAAACAATTATCGATTAGCGGTTGAAACGCCTATTTTGCAAAAATGCGTTTGTATGTAATTGATTATCACTGTGTTACTTGGATATTTTGCCGCAATTTTTACAGTGAAATTTTGAGACGTAAAAATACCGCATTTGCGGTATTGCAGAGTAAAAAAAATGTGTATATTTTTGTAGCGCAAAAACAAGCCTTGCAAAT
>JAISIO010000003.1 GCA_031262005.1 Bacteroidales bacterium | reverse complement strand
CAAACACTCCAATTATACGAAACACAAATTGCCACTAATAATATAGATGCAATTCTTAGCAAAGGCTTTACTCTCACAACCAATGCAGCAGGCAAACGCCTTCGTTCGACACTCGATGTTCAGGAAAATGAAGTTATACGAACATATTTTTCCGACGGAACAGTGGAAAGCGTAAAACGATAAAAAACAGAGAAAAGGTTTGGAGAGTAGAAAAAAAATAGTACTTTTGCGGCTCAAAAATTAACATTTATTTATTATTAACATTATTAAAATTAAAGCTGTATGATTAATCAGTATGAAACCGTTTTCATTTTAACTCCCGTTTTATCTGACATTCAGGTAAAGGAATCGGTTGAGAAGTATGAGCAGCTTATAAAGGATAATGGCGGTGAAATTGTGAATAAAGAGAATTGGGGTTTGAAAAAACTTGCATACTCTATTCAAAAGAAAAACACCGGATTTTATTTCCTTTATGAGTTCCGAGCAGAAGGTGAGTTTGTTGACAAACTTACAACTGCCTACAAACGCGATGAGCGTGTAATTCGTAGTTTAGTTGTAAAATTAGACAAACATGGTGTAGCTTACACCACAAGAAAAAGAAACAAAGTACAAGAACCTGCTAAAACCGAATAATTATGGCTCAAAATTCTTCAGAAATCAGATACTTAACTCCCCCATCGGTAGAAGTTAAAAAGAAAAAATATTGCCGTTTTCGCAAACTCGGCATCAAATACATAGATTACAAAGACCCTGAGTTTTTGAAAAAATTCCTTAACGAGCAAGGTAAAATTTTACCTCGCCGAATTACTGGAACATCTATTAAATATCAAAAAAAGGTTGCTGTTGCAATTAAACGCGCTCGTTTTTTAGCTCTATTACCTTACGTTACTGACATGTTAAAATAAAACATAGCCATGGAAATAATATTGAAAAAAGATATGCCTAACATAGGCTTAAAAAATGAGATAGTTGAAGTAAAACCAGGTTATGGAAGAAATTATTTAATTCCTCAAGGAATTGCAGTTCTTGCAACCGAATCGGCAAAAAAGCAACACGCCGAAGTGATGAAACAACGTGCTCATAAAGAAGAAAAAATCAAAAACGAGGCTCTTGAACTTGCCGCTAAATTGGAAAATATTGCACTTACTATTGGTACCAAAGCAAGTGCAACAGGTAAAATTTTCGGTTCGGTGAACACTATTCAAATTGCAGAAGCTCTTGCAAAACAAGGTCATGAAATTGATCGCAAAAAAATCAATTTAAAAGAAAATGTAATTAAAGAACTTGGCTCATACTCGTGCGAAGTACTCCTTTACAAAGGCATAAAAGTAAAAATTGCTCTTGAAATTGTTGCAGAATAAATTAAAAAGCATCATAATAAAAAAGGTTGTCTATATTTGTGGACAACCTTTTTTATTAATTACACTTACAAAAGACCGAACACTACGGAGGCGAGAATAAAAAGTCCTTGTTGACTCGCCCCTACAACCCGAATGTTATGCCCTATCTCCTACTCTTCGTCTGGTGTTTTTTAGCAGCAAGTCTCGTTCCTGTTGCCTGTGAGCCGTATTTTACGGCATTGGTTGTAAAAACACAAACCTGGGTTATGCCTCTTATAATTGCAACAATAGGTAACACACTCGGCAGTATCACTACTTTCTGGATAGGCTGGAAAACTGCAGACCTTACACTAAAAAAACTATCATCGAAAAATCAAAAACGCTTTGAGCAAGCTCAAAAAATGCTTCATACATGGGGACCAATGTCGCTTATACTTGCATGGATTTTCTTTCTGGGTGATCTATTGGTGGGAATAGCCGGCGCGCTGCATTTGAGTTTTTGGAAGTCGGTGTTTTGGATGACCTTAGGAAAATTGCTGCGATTTGCTATTATTGCATTTGTTACTTTGCAAATAGTGTAGATTTAATGGAAAATGAAAAATTTTTAATACGTTGTTTTTCGTGAGTTTGTCCTAAACAATAGATTTTTTACATTGCCATTGAACAAAAAAATAGTACCTTAGTGTGATTTTTACAAACAATACAAACACAATGATTTTACACGAAATTATAACCGCCATAGAGGAATTTGCACCGCTTTCCTATCAAGAATCCTACGACAATGCAGGCTTGATTTTGGGGAATCCGCAGCAAGAAATTACTGCGGCATTGCTTACCATTGATGTTACTCCTGCAGTAATTAACGAAGCAATTGCCATTGGTGCAAATTGCATAATTTCGCATCATCCGCTCATATTTTCGGGATTGAAACACCTGCGAGGCGAAACCGATGTGGAACGATGCGTAATAAAAGCCATACAACATAACATAGCAATTTACGCCGCACACACCAATTTAGATGTAGTGTTTTGTGGCGTTAATCACAAAATTGCACAAAAATTGAATCTACAGCACTTACAAATATTACAACCGACAGAAAATAATCCCAATGTGGGAAGCGGCATGATTGGCAATTTAGCGAAACCTGTGCCCGTACTCGATTTTTTGGAACAGGTAAAACAAATATTCGGCTGCAAAGTTGTGAAAACATCAGCACTGTGTAAATCTACCATTTCGCGCATAGCATTATGTGGCGGAAGCGGAAGTTTTTTAATTCAACAAGCCAAACAACAACATGCGGATATTTTTTTAACTGCCGACATAAAATACCATGATTTTTTTAATGCTGAAAATCAGATAATTATAGCCGATTTAGGACATTATGAAACAGAACAATTCACAAAAGACATTTTTTATGAAATTTTAAATAAAAAATTTCCTACATTTGCACTCAATTTTTCACTAGTTACTACAAACCCGATTACGTATATATAATAGTATAATATGGCTACAAAAAAATCAACAGAAACCGCTCAAATTACGGTAGAAGACAAATTACGCGCATTGTATCAATTGCAAGAAACCGATTCTAAAATTGACGAAATCAAGCGTTTACATGGTGAATTGCCTCTCGAAGTAAAAGATTTGGAAGACGAATTGGCGGGTTTACAAACTCGTATTGAAAAAATTCAAGCTGAAATTACACAACGTAAGGAAGACGTTGCCGCCAAAAAAAGTGAAATAAAAGATGCGCAAAATCAAATAAAAAAATACGAGCAACAACAAATGGAAGTTCGTAACAATCGTGAATACGAGGCAATTACGAAAGAAATGGAGTTCCAAAAATTGGAAATTGAGTTGTGCGAAAAACGTATTCGTGAATATACATTCGATATAGAAAACAAAACCGCATTATTAGACTCAGCTCAATCAAAATACGAAGAACGCAGTATTGATTTGAAACAAAAACAAAATGAGCTGGACGAAATTGTTGCTGAAACTAAAAAAGAAATCGAGGACTTGACTGCAAAATCAGAAGAATTGGCAAGTGTGATAGAAGCTCGCTTATTGACCGCTTACAAACGTATTCGTTCCAATGCTCGCAACGGTTTGGCTGTAGTAAGTGTTGCTCGTGATGCCTGCGGTGGTTGTTTCAACAAAATTCCACCACAACGACAATTAGACATTCGTACCTACAAAAAAATTATCGTTTGTGAATATTGCGGTAGAATATTGATAGACAACGAATTGGGAAATCCTGCACAAAGCGAATAAGCGTAATTCGTTTGCGATTACAAATTGATACAGAGATTATCGGGAAATATTTTCTGATAATCTCTTTTTTTTACCTCCCCGTGAACAATGACACGTATGCTCACATGGCAAGTATTTCCACACACACAAGACAGCGATTATTCTGGAGCAAATATTCCTGCTTTCGTGGATAAAAATGTAAAATATCGCATTTATTTCCGAAAAAAATGTAGTTTTATATCTAATCGATGTCAGAAGAAGTGGCTCTATAACATTTATAGTGTGTAAAAAACCTTCTTGAAACTTCGAGATTTTTCAAGAATCAAGAAGAATTTGCAAGAAAGTTTTAATTTTCCCCATCACAATTATGCAAAATAGTTTTGGAAATACAGCTATTAATTTTTACATTTGTGGCACTATTTAACCATAAACCTCAGAATTAGTATGCTACAAAAAGGAGATAAAGCACCCGACTTTTCGGCGGCTAACCAAAACGGCGACACGGTAAGCCTTGCACAATATGCAGGCAAAAAACTGATTGTATTTTTCTATCCCAAAGACAGTTCACCTGGCTGCACTGCCGAAGCCTGCAATTTGAA
>JAISIO010000203.1 GCA_031262005.1 Bacteroidales bacterium | reverse complement strand
GCCACAATTGCATGACGGCGATAGTGTTTCATAAATTGCGCTTTGAGTAACTGAAATTGCGCTAAAATTCGGCACAATACCGGAATTTCAAACATAATGCCCATGAGTAAACTGATGGTAAAAAGATTTTGCATATACGATTGCAACGAAATAAGATTAACTACTTCGGCACTAACAGAATACGCACTCAGAAATCGAAATGTAAACGGAAAAATAATACAATAACTAAGCAGAACACCTATAACGAACAAAATATAGGAAACAACGCAAAAAACAATTCCGATTTTTCGTTCATGCGCATAGAGTGCCGGAGAGATAAAGCGGAACAACAAAAAAATGATATACGGCGATGCAGCCACTACGCCTACTGCAAACGATGCTTTGAGGTGCATTATGAATTGACTTGCGAGTTCGGTGTTTATCAGTTGTGTTTCGCACATGGGGTCTATTGTATCGGTAGAACCCACATACTGTACAATAAACGTTTGCACAATATTAAACCACTTATAGATAAAAAAATCAGGATTTTTGGGAGCTAAAAGAAAGTTAAAAACCTGTTCCTTGAAAATAAAAGCTACCATGGCAAACGCAGCCCACACAATAATTATGCGCAACAAATAACGTCGCAATTCATCGAAGTGCTCCCAAAAATTTAAGCCTTTGTTTAGTGTTTGTGCTTTCAATTGTCAAATCGGCTAACCGACAAATCGGCTCACGGTCTATACTATTCGTCTTGCTTTTGTTTTTCAGCCGGTTTATCAATTTCATTCATACCTTCTTTGAAACTTTTTATGCCTTTGCCAATTCCTTTCATAAGTTCCGGAATTTTTTTTCCACCAAATAGCAATAGTATAATTACGGCAATCAAAATAAGTTCTCCGCCGCGCAATCCGCCTATAAATAGTACTGTGTCCATAATGTATAATTTTTTACAAAAGTAGTGATTTACTCACACCGTGATGCCTTGTTTGTTGAAAAAGATTTGTGCAAAATCTTTGTTAGCAGTTGGTCTTCTTCTATTTTGTATTTTTTAGTTCGTTATTTATGAATGCTTCCAACTTTGCTTTGTCAGGCAGTTGAAGCTCGTATTTGCTTACAAAAATATCTAAGTCACTGTCTGCAATGGCGTATTCCACCAATGTTTTGTTTTGATTGGTAACAAGCAAAATTCCAACAGGCGGATTGTCATTCTCTTCCTGTACGTTTTTCTTATAGTGTTGTAAATATGATTTCAGTTGCCCGATATGTTCATGTTTAACTTTGTCGGTTTTTAGTTCTACCAAGACGTGGCATTTCAAAATTCGGTGATAAAAAACCAAATCAATGAAATAATATTCATCACCAATTAGAATACGTTTTTGCCGTGCCTCAAAACAAAATCCATTTCCAAGTTCTGTAATGAATTGCTGCAGGTGCGAAACGAGAGCTTGTTCTAATTCAGTTTCTTCAATTAAATGTGGTTGTCCAACATTTAAAAACTCAAAGAAATAATGCGACTTTACCAAATCTGTTGCTTGCTGCGGTTGTATTTTGGTCATCACTTCATCAAACGAAGTTTTATGATTTTCCGACAGGCAAACACGTTCAAAAGTTAATGTTTCAATTTGTCGTTTAAGTTCTTTCACACTTGGTTGTGTCTTCAAAATTAGCAATTCATAAAAACGCCTTTTAGTGCGGTCATCAATTTTTATGAGTTCCGTAAGATGTGTGTAAGAAATATTTTGAAAAACTGTTGAAATATGCTTCAAATCTTCGTTTTGTAATTCTTGGGTCGGCAACCCAAGAATTGATTTTTCGGCATTCTCGGGCAAAAAATCGACAGGGAATACATTTTTTAATTCTTGGGTTATCAACCCAAGAATTTGCGGATAGGCTGTGTAAAACTGTCGGCAACGAGATAATTCGGGGGGTGTAAGTCCTTTTATGCTTATATTTTTGGCAATGGTTTCAAGTAATTTTGTTCCATACTTGGCTCGATCGCTTCCATTTTGCTCAAACTCCACAATATAAAAACCCGTGAGCCAATTTCGAAAAGTAAGATGTGTGTTTACTGCTTTTACGGCACTTTGCTGTAAAAAGTCATTGGTTTGCTTTATACGTATGACTAATTTTTCAAAATTCATTGTTCTCTTAAACTTGGTTGCAACGACACCAAAATACTTATTTACTATTCTTATCCATCTTAACAAGATGGTCGAATCGGCGTGCTAAAAAATAAAAATTTGCGGATAGGCATTTCTATTTTACTCAGCACTATTATTCTACATCTAAATTAACCGCCTGTTTCCGCAAAATACGACGCGACAGCAAAGCATAAAATGCAATATAAGCAAAACACACAATTGCTATAATGTATGAGTGATGAACGCCTATAATATCGGTCAATTTACCTTGTATTGGAGGAATTACGCCGCCGCCCAAAATCATCATAACCAAAAATGCAGAGCCTTGCGAGGTGTATTTCCCAAGTCCGCTCAACGATAAGGCAAAGATAACCGACCACATGATACTGCAAAATAACCCCCCCGAAAGTATGGCATATACAGCTATCACGCCTGTTGAAAAAAGTCCTATACAAATAGCAAGTATTCCCAAGCAGGCAAACACAAATAGTGAAAGACTCGGTGAATTTCTACACACTATGAATGCGGCAATTTGCACACACACGCACAATACGTAATAGTACAGTACGCTCATATTGTTCCCCGAAAGAGTATTAAAGCCTATTACAACAGCAAAAGCAAGCAACGGAGCTGCAATGAGGGCTATTATTTTCGTAAGTTTTTTTAATTCAAATGCCATAACTGCTGCCGCCCAGCGTCCAATCATAAGTGAACCCCAATACATGGACACAAAAGGTGAAATTTCAGACGATTGGTAGCCGCCAAAACTTTCCAAATGCAGCAGTTCACCAAGATTACTACCAATGGCAACTTCTACACCAACATACAAAAACAATGCTAACATACCCAACGTTAATTGCGGATATTGCATTGCTCCCCAGCCTTCGGGCGATTTTTGTGCTCGCTGTTTTATGAATAGTAAACCGCCCACCATTACTACAAGTGCGCCCACAAGCCAATACATTCTGCTTCGTTCCAAAGGTTCTTGTATATCGGTAATTTCTTGTTCCAATTGTGTTTTTTGTGTTTGCAAAATCGTAGTGTCGGTGCCAGTTGTTTCGTTTTGCGCAATAGTGCTTTCCGTTTCAGCAAGTTGTTCGTATTTCTGCTCTAACTCCACTGCCTCTGCAGAACGATAGCTATTGAACACCGGCACAAACATCATAAATAACAATACGGTCATTATGAGTAGCGTTTTGAGCGATTTGCCTGCTTTTTCTGTTTT
>JAISIO010000113.1 GCA_031262005.1 Bacteroidales bacterium | reverse complement strand
TCTCTAATCACTAAACTCTACCTCCCGTGCTGCAAGATTTCGTTTATAAAAAATTTTTAGAAAAATTTCCATTCACACCCACACCCGACCAAGATTGTGTGTTGCGGCAATTTGCCGATTTTATATGTTCTGAAAACGAAATTTTTATAATACACGGCTATGCGGGAACAGGAAAAACCACACTGCTTAAAACTATTGTAGAAACGCTTCCCGAAGTTTCAATGCAATCGTGTTTGCTTGCACCCACAGGCAGGGCGGCAAAAGTTATGGCTCATTATACAGGAAAGCCGGCGAGTACGATACACAAAAAAATATACCGCCGAAAAAAAGCCGATATATTGTCGAAATTTTCATTATCATTCAATACACAGCTCCGCACTATCTTTTTTGTTGATGAGGCTTCCATGCTGAGTTCCGAAAGCACCGAACAGGCAATGTTTGGATCGGGGGTGTTGCTTGCCGACTTGTGTTCGTTTGTATTTGGAGGCAACAAAGGCTGTAAACTTGTGCTTATAGGCGATTCGGCGCAATTGCCACCTGTTGGTTTAACTCACAGTCCTGCATTGCAACAGGAATATATGTTTCGCACGTTTCTGAAACAAACACAATCGGCGCATTTAACGCAGGTATTGCGCCAAGCCGAACATTCGGGAATATTGAAAAATGCTACCGCTATTCGTAATTCTATACATGAATGGAATGGGAATATACCGCAATTGACTCAGGCAATAGATGTCTGTTCTATTTCAGGAGCCGATTTGCTTGCGGAATTAGAACATTCGTACGACACCGTGGGCGATGAAGAATGTATTGTAATTACTCGTTCCAACAAACAAGCCTATCGTTACAATGAAGGTATCCGTCGTAGTATTTTATGGCGAGAATCGCGTATTGCGGTAGGGGATATGCTTATGATTGTAAAAAACAATTATTTTAGCGCAACCACAATTCCTGATATTGATTTCATTGCAAATGGCGATAGTGCACGGGTGTTGCACATAGGAAAATATGAAAATTTATATGGATTTTCGTTTGTCAATGCTCGTCTGCTGTTAATTGATTACAATGTGGAGATAGAAACAAAATTATTGCTCGAGACATTAGAAAGCGAAGCACCTGCTCTGACTAACGAGCAATCGCAGCAACTTTACAGAGAAGTGCTTGCCGACTATGCCGATGTGGTCAATAAGCGCACGGTGTACGAAGAAATGAAAAAAAACAAATATTTCAATGCCTTACAAGTAAAATTTGCTTATGCAGTAACCTGCCACAAAGCACAAGGAGGGCAGTGGCGGCACGTATATATAGACCATGGATTTTTATCGGACGAAAGCATGGATAATAATTTTCTGCGCTGGCTTTACACGGCACTCACCCGTGCTACTGAAAAAGTGTTTTTGGTGAATTTTAATAAAAACTTGGTTGTTGGGGTGTAGTATAATTATCGAATTTTTATCATAGCCCACGGGTTAAACCGTGGGCTATGATTCACGAAACCGTAACCAATCCCTTCTGAATGGCACTCAATACCATTTTAACAGAATTTGGCGATTGGGTTTTGCGCAACAAATTGGCACGATGGCGTTCCACAGTGCGTGGACTGATGCTCAGACTCTCGCTTATATCACCGTTTGAATACCCATCGCAAATTAATTGCAGTACTTCTTTTTCCCGTCGGGTAAGGGAATTTGTTCGTTTTTGCGCATCTTTATTTTTAATAATATTCAATAATAAACTCTGCGAAAAATACGATTCGCCGGAACTAACTTTTTGTATTGCCGAAAGTAATTCGTGTTTTGAAGAATTTTTTAGAATATAGCCTCGTATACCCAAAGCAATAAAATCATTGTAATATTTCTCACTTTCGGAAGCTGAAATTATTAAAATATGTTGTTGCGGATTATTTTCAAGAATAATTTTTGCCGTTTCGTATCCGTCCATTTCGGGCATAGCAATGTCCAAAAGAATAACGTCCGGCTGTTCGGTTTCCAATTTTTTTAGCAAATCCTTACCGTTCGAGGCTTCACCAATCACTTCGTAGCCATTTTCGGTAACAATACATTTAATGCCATCGCGAAACAATTGATGGTCATCGCAAATAAAAATACTTGTTTTCATTATTATTTTTTTAATTAGAAATTACAAAAAGAGTATTTTGCTTTGCCATGATTGATGTTAATATAATGATGCACAAATATACATTATTTTATCATTATCAACAAGTTGATTGCTTCCCGAAAAAATTATTTTTTAGCATACGCTAAAGCAGCTCCAATAAACGATTCGAATAATGGGTGCGGAGCTAATACCGTGCTGCGATATTCGGGGTGGAATTGCACTGCTACGAACCATGGATGTGCCGGAATTTCTATAATTTCTACTAAATGACTATTCGGATTAATTCCTGTGGCAACCATACCGGCAGCTTCAAAATCAGCCAAATATTTGTTGTTAAATTCGTAGCGATGGCGGTGGCGTTCAACTATGTCGGTGCTTTGGTAAATTTTGTGAGCCAATGAACGTTTTTTTATCGTACAAGGAAATCCTCCCAAACGCATAGTTCCACCCATTTCCAACACACCTTTTTGGTCTTCCATAATATCTATAACAGGGTAGGGCGTTTTGCGGTTCATTTCGGTCGAGTTAGCTTGTTCATAGCCAAGTACATTGCGTGCAAATTCAATAACGGCGCACTGCATTCCTAAACAAATACCGAAGAAGGGCACATTGTTTTCACGTGCATATCGTATTGCTATAAATTTTCCTGCAACGCCGCGACTGCCAAATCCCGGAGCTACAAGTACGCCTTTGCAATCGCCTAATTGTTCTTTCACATTTTCGTCGGTCAATGTTTCGGAATGTATCATTTTCAAAATTACCTTGCATTCGTGTGTTGCGCCGGCGTGTACAAACGATTCTATGATAGATTTATAGGCATCGGGTAGTTCCACATATTTTCCCACTAAGGCAATTTGCACTGTTTGTTTTGGATGTGTATGTTTTTCTACAAATGTGCGCCAAGGCACCAAAGCGGGTTTTTCGCCGACTTTCAGTTTGAATTTTTTCAATATAATTTCATCCAAACCTTCGTCGAGCATAGCAAGTGGCACTGCGTAGATAGTGTCCAAATCACGTGATTCTATTACGGCTCCGCTATCAATATTACAAAATAAACCTACTTTGCGTTTTATGTCCTGCGAAAGAGGTTTTTCGGTACGGAGTACAAGCACGTCGGGTTGCACACCCGTTTCCAGCAATTGTTTTACCGAGTGTTGTGTTGGTTTGGTTTTTAATTCGCCGCTTGCTGCCAAATAGGGTACAAAGGTTAAGTGCACAAACATACATTGCCCGGTATGTTCCCATTTCATTTGGCGTACAGCTTCTATAAACGGTAGTGATTCAATATCGCCCACAGTTCCGCCGATTTCGGTAATCACAAAATCAAAATGTTCTTTGGTGCACACCAATTTTATGTTGCGTTTTATTTCATCGGTAATGTGTGGTATAATTTGTACTGTTTTGCCCAGAAAATCGCCGCGTCGTTCTTTTTCTATCACATTGCGGTATATTCTACCGGTGGTAACGTTATTTGCTTGTGTGGTAGGGCGATTGAGAAAACGTTCGTAATGCCCCAAATCCAAATCGGTTTCGGCACCGTCAATGGTTACATAACATTCCCCGTGTTCATACGGGTTGAGTGTTCCTGGGTCAATGTTCAAATAGGGGTCAAGTTTTTGAATAGTTACGCTATATCCGCGTGCTTGCAATAGTTTGCCTATAGAAGCCGAAATAATACCTTTTCCTAATGACGATGCCACACCGCCGGTTACGAATATAAATTTTGTTTTAGTCATTGTATTTGTTGATTAATCGACTCCGAACTCTCGTATAGTCAATTTTCTGTTATATTGTTGTTAATTATTCTGTTGTTTTATGAATAGTTGTATCAATTCGCCGCTTCGTCGGTTTTTGTAGCCTCTGTAATCATGCGTATTTGCTGTTTCAAACTGTCGATGTCCTTTTTAAACGCAGCAATTTTCTTATTTACTTCTTCGCGCAACGCATCGGCATTTTTACTTTTGGCAAAAAATTCGATATTAGTTTCTAATTGCACAATCTCAGCCTGTATAGAACTTATTTTATTACGCAATTTGCCAATTTCGTCGGTGAATTTTTGTTTCGATTTTGGCTGTTGTTTGATTGCTTGAATAGTATTTTTCAGCGCAAACTTTTGTTTTTGCTCCGGCGGCAACTGCAAACTTTGTAATTTTTGTTGTACTGCTTCGTTGTACTCTTTGTTGAGTTTGTCTTTCTTTTTAATAGGCACAAGCCCTATTTCGAGCCACTCTTTTTGCAGTGCATTCAGAGCAGTAAGCGTTTCTTCGGCAGTTTCTTTTTGCTCTAAATTGATGATTTGTTGCAGAATTTCTTGTTTGCGGTTATAATTTGTAATTTGTTCGTCATCTTTTTCTTTAAAATGCGCTTGGCGAGCGTTGAAAAATTCATCGCAGGCAGCACGGAAGCGCGACCATAGTTTTGCATTGTCTTTATAGGTTGTGTAACCAATTTCTTTCCACGCTTGTTGCAATGCCACAAATTCGTCGGTAGCCTGTTTCCAGTCGGTGCGTTGTTTCAACGCTTCGGCTTGTATGCACAAATCTATTTTCTTCTGTTTATTTTCATCTTCCACCTCTCGAAGTGCTGCAAAAGCATTGCGCTTGGCTTCAAAAAATGAATTGCACGCATTGCAATAGCGTTCATAAATTTGTGCATTGTATTTTTGCAAAGCAAACCCGATAGTTTTCCATTGTTTTTGAATTTCGGTAACTACTTGCGAAGTTGCGTTCCATTCTTTGATAGAATTTTTAGGTTGTGCAATTAATTCTTCCAATTTTTCGCACAACGTTAATTTCCGTTCATAATTTTCGGTTTCCTGCTGTTTGATTGCCGAAAAATAATCTTGATGCGCTTTATTTATGGCGGTTGTAGCATTTTTGAAGCGTTGCCACACTTCGGCTTTTTTTTCTTCAACTACAGGACCAATTTCTCGCCATAAATCGTGCAATTTTTGCAATTTTTTAAAAGCATCAACTACTTTTTGTTTTGCTATGAGAAGGTGGAGAGCTTCGGCTTTTTCGCAGAGTTCAATTTTTGCTTCTAAATTTTTCTTTAAATCGAGATCGCGCAGTTCTTTGTTAATTTTTACATAATCGTAAAAAACGCCCACCTGATGATGATATTGTTCCCACACATTTTTTGTTTCGCTTTGTGGAATTTGCCCTATTTCTTTCCAACGTTCCTGCAATTTTTTAAAATCATCGAATGTTTTTTGCATCGACTCTTCTTTGTTTACCAATTCTTTGAGTTCTTCAATAATTGCTAAACGTTTTTGTAGGTTGTTTTCGCGCACAAGGTTTTCTTCTTCAATATGTTGCGCTCTAAAATTTTTGATTTTGGTATAAAGCGTTTTAAATTCATGCTCTTCGGTTGAACTGTAAGAAAAATCTTCAATGGCATTACCCAATTTTACAAATTCTGCTTTTTTTGCTTCGATTTCGGCGTTTAATTTTTTGTAAAACACCATGCGAATTTCCTCTATTTTTGCTCGGCAACTTTCTACCGCTTCTTTAACACACAACGCACCTAATGCCGCCACAAGTTCCGGTAACGAATATTCAAAATAATTCGGCATTTCCTCAATTTCTTGATGAGCGTCAGCAGTATCTTCTGCCGGTAGTAATTCTTCGGATTGGTCTTGCGCAGACACGGCTTCTTCATCCACCATCGTTTCCGTTGTGGTAACGGCGGGTTGAACGTCTTTCTGCAATTCTTTTGCATCAGAGGTTGGAGCATTATTACAAGCGGTAGTATTTTCGGTAGTTGAAGACGTTTCCGGTTGGATTTCTTCGTTAGTTAGTTCATCGTGTTGCATAGCAAGGGGTTTTTATCTTTTTCAAAACGAAACAAACATACAAGTTCTATGAGTAAATGCGAAATAATTAATCAATAATTTTATCCATATTGTTTTTCATATCTTCGAGCGACATTGAATATACATTCATTGCACGCCAACTCATACCCACTTGGGAAAAACCACCGTCGTGGAATAGATTTTGCATAGTTACTTTGCGTGTTAAATCCGAAAACATAACCAAGCAATAATCGGCACAATCATCAGCCGAAGCATTGCCCAGTGGCGACATTCGTTCCGAAAAGTCAATCAAATCGCTCATGCCTTTTATTCCTTGTCCGGCTGTGGTAAGCGTTGGCGATTGTGAAATAGTATTGATGCGGATTTTTTTATCGCGTCCGTAAATGTATCCAAAACTACGAGCAATTGATTCCAGCATAGCTTTGGCTTCAGCCATTTCGTTGTAACCGAAAAATGTGCGTTGCGCTGCAATGTACGAAAGTGCTACAACCGAACCCCATTCGCTGATAGCATCAAGTTTGCGGGCTGTTTGTAGTAATTTGTGAAACGAAATAGCTGAAATATCCATTGATTTCATCATATAATCGTAATTCAAATCGTCGTAAGGACGATTTTTGCGCACATTGAGCGACATGCCTATCGAGTGAAGAATAAAATCAACTTGTCCGCCAAAATGCGCCATTGATTCTTTGATGAGATTTTCAAGATCTTCTACGCTTGTAGCATCGGCAGGAATCACTTTTGCATTGGTTTTTTCTGCAAGCTTATCCATGTCGCCCATGCGAATAGCAAGCGGAGTATTGGTTAGTACAATTTCGGCACCTTCTTCAACGGCTCGCTCTGCTACTTTCCATGCAATCGACATATCGTTAAGCGCACCAAAAATAATTCCTTTTTTCCCTTTGAGTAAATTATATGTCATAACAGTAATTATTGTAGTTTTACAAATCTTAAAGCTGCAAAGATACATTTTAATTGTGAATTGAAAATTGAAAATTGAAAATTATTTTGGGGGAAAGAGGTATGTAAGAAGTTGTTGAAAAAAATATATGCCAAGCAGAGTAATGAGTAAATAAATTAGTATTTTTACGAAAAATTACAATAACACCTCATTAGTATGAAACGCTTTATTCTACAAGCCACAGCTTTGCTACTTTCGGCTCAGTTATTTTTTTCGTGCGAAGAAATAAATAATATTCTGCCAAGTGATACACAACTATCAAAAGATGAAATTGTTAACGGGTTGAAATCCGCATTGATAGCCGGAGCTGATTCTTCAACTCGCGTGCTTTCTACGGCAGATGGTTATTACAACGACTTGGCTACACGCATAGATTTGCCCGATGAAGTGCAAACCATATTAGACAATGCACAAATCATAGAAAATCTTCCGGGTGTTTCGTTAATTGCGCCTAATTTGACTAACGATTTACAGGCAAAAGTAACCGATTTGGTAAAGTCCATTAATTCTTCGGCAGGCGAAGCTGCAAAAGAAGCATTGCCAATTTTTAAAAATGCTATTACCGACCTTTCTATTACCGATGGCTTGAGCATTTTACAAGGAAAAATAGTGTTAAAATCAGGAGAATTTGATTCAACTGCTGCTACACAATATTTAAAATCGGCAACATTTACCGGTTTAACAGAAACGTATGCTCCTTACATGAATGAAGCCTTAGGAAAACCCTTTGCAGGAAACCTGTCGGCAACAGAAATTTGGACATCAATTACCGGTACATACAATACTATTGTGAATAACAAAATTGTACAAAGTGCTGCGCAACTTGCAGGACATTCTTTTCAGGCGGTAGATACGGATTTGGGTGCATTTGTTACCGGCAAAGCCTTAGATGGTTTGTTTCTGAAAGTAGAAGAACAAGAACGGAAAATCCGCAAAAATCCGTTGCAATATGCAAGCGATATAATTCAAAAAGTGTTTGGCTACGTATTTAAGTAGTACCGATGAATGTTCTGTAATATATAAGTATGAATACCTTACATGACGAAAAAACGAATACTTGTACTGATACAAACGTTGCCGATTGCATTACAGGAACGCATACGCTTGTGTTGCATAACGACGATTTCAATACCTTTGAGTTTGTAATAAAGAACTTGGTGAAAATTTGCAAACATCAAGTGGAACAAGCTACACAATGTGCCTTTTTGGTGCATTACACAGGTAAAACCGACATTATGCACGGAGAATTTTCTGAATTGAACGCTTGCAAAACAGCCTTGACCGATCAGGGGCTTTCGGCAACCATAGAACACAATTAAACAACACATTCTCGTGTCTTACTTTAACGCCCATACACACACACATTCCGCTCATGCAATAATCAATGCACCGTTAGGATTCACGCAGTTTGACGAAAATTGCCTCTATTCAATAGGTATTCATCCGTGGGATTACATGAAATATTGTGAAAATACGGAAATGTTGCAGCATTGGTTGTATTCGTGCGTTCAATTGCCGCAAGTGGTAGCAATTGGCGAATGTGGCATAGATCACACCATTGCAGTTGATGTGGAATTACAGGAGGATTTACTGACACAGCACGTGAAATTGGCACAGCAAAATAGCAAAGCACTCATAATTCATTCGGTGCGAGCTTATAATGATGTGTTGCGAGTGTTCAAACGCACAGATTGCCGTCAGCCGATAGTGTTTCATAAGTTTATGGGTACCATGCACGTGTATGAAAGTTTTAAAGATTTTGATTGTTACTATTCTTTTGGAAATGAACTGCTTACACGTTCACAAAGTGTGGGAGTGTTACAAAACCTACCGTTGAACGCAATTCTTTTTGAAAACGATGATTCCGAAATTGCTATTGACGACATATATACCTTTGCTGCACAGCAATTACACATTTCGGTAGAAGAACTCGCTACAACCGTACAACAAACTGCGAAAAAAGTGTTTGATACAAAATTTGTATGACGAAAATCATAAAAAATTCTATGGCTGTACTCAAAAAAAACTTTTTCTTTGCCAAGTAACTATTTGATGAGTTTATCAAAAAATATCTTGCCATCTAATTTGTAAATCCTCTAATTCTCAATTTTTATGAAAAAAATAACAGTTACTTATTCTACGCTCCGCATTCTTTCGGCACTTGTGCTTGGAGTTTTTCTCTTGTTAAATCCTGATGCCGTGAATTATGTTGTGATTACAATCGGAATTCTTTTTATTATTCCCGGATTGTTAGCTTTTATTAACTATGTACTTTTGTCGAAAGGCAAACGTCCTGATACGGTGTATATGCTTGGCGGATTAGGTAGCTTGCTTTTGGGGCTGGCATTAGTAATACAACCGACTTTTTTTGTAACCGTGCTTATGTACATTTTGGGAGCAGTCCTTGTTTTAGGCGGTATTGAACAGTTTGTGAATTTATTTCGTGTTCGTGCATTTATTGCTGTTGCAAAAGGTTTTTATATCGTTCCGCTTTTGTTATTTCTTGTGGGTATTGTAGTATTGTTTAATCCTTTTGAAACTGCCCGAACTATCTTTACGCTCATAGGAGCCATGTTTTTAGTGTATGGAATTACGGAAATAGTATATTATATTAAGTTTGCACATAAGAAAGAGAGGAGTGCTCATAATCAAGAGGTGATCACGCAATCATAATAGTTACCATTTTTTGATTTGTTCATCAAAAAGAACGCTTCGTACTTGCGATAGTGCAGAGAGTTCGTTAATTGTACCCGAAAAAATATATGTTTCTCCTGTGCGGAGTTGTACACTATCGGGTGCGCTTATGCCGCCGCCGCATTCCAACCGTTTCCTATCTCGCTGTTTTATGGCAAGGCTTGTGTATGGTCCGTGAAATACGCTATTATCCATAGCATATACGCGTGCTTTAATCGAAAGCTTATTGAACGTAGCTCCGTTCACCCACAGTTTTTGAATTTTAAATTTTTCGGTGTTTTTCGATTGGCTGAATTGTAAAAAAAGAGTGTCGTTATTGTGCTCTTCAAAATATGCATGAATTACATCATTAGCTTGTTTCTCAATAGATTGTATCTTCTCGTTCGTTGCTACATAA
>JAISIO010000012.1 GCA_031262005.1 Bacteroidales bacterium | reverse complement strand
TCTACAAAAATACCAATTGCACAATAATATAAACCGGCAACAACACTATCAATGAAAATTTCAACATATAGCCAAAGAAACTTGGCATTGTAATTTTATTTTCTTCGGCAATTGCTTTTATCATAAAGTTCGGACCATTACCTATGTAGGTCATTGCGCCGAAGAATACGGCACCAAGAGCTACGGCTTGCATTATTACAGCCGGAATACCTGCGCAGTCGCCGCCACCAAAGGTTCCCACTGCCAATTCATAGAATGAAATTGCCGTTGGCGCATTATCCAAGAATGATGATAATGCTCCCGTTGCATAGTAAAACTGCCACGCTTCCGAGAAATTAAATAATGCTGCATTTTGCGATAAAAATAATAATGCAGGTGTCATAGTTATAAAAATTCCAAAAAATAGGAATGCAACTTCAACAATCGGAGCCCACGAAAATTTATTTAGCAAGCGAATATCTTTTTTTGTAAAAATCAACGACAAAACAGCCATCACCACCATAACCGCCGATTGCAAAAATTTATATTCAGCCAAACAAGCAACCGAAGCAACTATTCCGGCTAAAAACACAAAATTTAACGTTCCGACAATTCGTATCGGTTGTTGCTTTATTTCATCTCGAATGATATTACTCACAGGTTCTTTTTTATATACAATGCTATCCCACACAAAATATATTGTTAAAAGCAAGACATTTGCCAAAGCCCATTCGGGTAAAAGTTGGAAAAACCAAGAAAATTCGACGCCACGCAAGTAGAGTAAAAACAGCGGTGGATCGCCAAGTGGAGTTAAAAGACCGCCACAATTTGCCACAATAGCAATAAAAAATAAAATTGTGTGAACTTTATATTTTCGTTGCTGAATGGTGCTGATAACCGGACGAATAAGCAACATTGCCGCACCAGTAGTTCCCATAAACGATGCCAAAAGCGCACCAATTGCCAGAAATATAGTGTTTGTCAAAGGTTTTGCTGCAATATCGCCTTTGATGTGAATACCACCCGTTACAGTGAATAATGCCCCTAACAAAATTATAAACGGAACATAATCTAACACTAATGAATGATACAAATCAACCTTGAGTCCTACAACGAGTAAATATACCGCCGTGGGAATACCCAAAACCAACGAAACAATAAGTTTATTACGATTATTTTCCCACCAATGACCGGCAAACAATGGTGCCAAAGCTATACTTAAAAGCATTAACACGAACGGGATTAAAGTCCACACAGGAATGTTCATAGAAATTATTATAATTTATAGTTATTAAAATGCGGTAAATGTAACTGTTTTTCTTGGCATGGGGAAAAAATTACATATCAAAATCCGTCAAGATTACTTTTTCACCGTCAAAATACGCATAACTCGAGCGAGTAATCCAATTGCCTACATTTATGTAATGTGCTCCGTTGGGCAATTCTTTATCAAGCGGCAGATGCCGGTGCCCAAACACAAAATAGTCAATATGACGTTTTTTCGATTCGTCTAATGAAAATTGCAATAAATATTCTTTATCGTCGCCCATATAATGGTCGGATTCATACTCTTTTGCTTTGCGATTTTTCTTCGACCATGCGTGAGCCAATGCAAATGACACATCGGGGTGAATCCAGCTGAACATTCGTTGTAACACACGGCGCGTAAAAATCCAGTGCAAACAATTCATGCCCGTATCGTATTTTCCCAGTGCGTGCCCGTGATGCAGGAAAAATCGTTTCTCGTTCCATTCCCGTTCTTGAGCTGTTTTACAAATTGTTACTCCAATTTCGTCGTGCAAATAGCCATACAACCACTGGTCGTGATTGCCCTCGAACATATACACCGGAATACCCATATCGACAAATTCGGCTAATTTTGCCAAAAATCGCACATAGCCCTTCGGGGCAACCCATTTGTATTCAAACCAAAAATCGAATACATCGCCCAATAAATATAATTCCTTGCACGTAGGCTGAATGTGCGAAAGCCACGCCACAATGCGCCTTTCACGCTCTGCACTCGCAGCATTGCTTGGATAGCCCAAGTGAAAATCCGATGCGAAGTAAACTTTTTTCAATTAACAATGAACAATTAATAATGAATAATTAAAAGAGATAACTTCTTAACTCCTTTAACTCCTTTAACTCCTCTAACTCCTAAAAAATTACCTCACTGCCTCCCATAAACGGTTGTAAAGCTTTCGGAATACGTATTCCTTCGGGGGTTTGGTTGTTTTCGAGCAGAGCTGCTACAATGCGTGGCAATGCCAAAGCACTACCATTGAGCGTGTGCGCCAAATGATTTTTTTTATCAACATCTTTGTAACGCAATTTCAAACGATTGGCTTGAAACGTCTCAAAATTTGAAACCGAACTTACTTCCAACCAACGGCTTTGTCCTGCCGAGAACACCTCAAAATCGTAAGTGAGTGCCGATGTAAAACTCATATCGCCACCACACAAACGTAAAATTCGGTATGGTAATTCAAGTTCTTGCACCAAATTTTCGACATGAGCAATCATTTCTTCGAGCGCAGCGTATGAATTTTCGGGTTTTTCCAAGCGCACAATTTCAACTTTATCGAATTGATGCAAACGATTAAGTCCGCGTACATCTTTTCCATACGAACCCGCTTCACGACGGAAGCAAGGAGTGTACGCCGTGCATTTTACCGGAAAATCGCTTTCTTTCAAAATTACATCTCTAAAAATATTCGTAACAGGCACTTCGGCGGTGGGAATTAAATATAAATTATCTTCGCCAACATAATACATTTGTCCTTCTTTATCAGGCAATTGACCCGTACCAAATCCCGAATCTTCGTTCACCATAATCGGCGGCATATATTCGGTGTAGCCTGCTTTTTCGGCTCTGTCCAAAAAGAATGCAATAAGCGCACGTTGCAACTTTGCTCCTTTACCAATATAAACAGGGAAACCACTGCCCGTCAATTTATTACCAAGTTCAAAATCAATTAAGTTGTACTTTTCGCACAATTCCCAATGAGGCAATTTTCCTTCCGATGTTGGAATTTCTCCACCGGTTTTTACCGTTTCGTTATCTTCTGCTGTTTTTCCGGCAGGAACACTTGCGTGAGGTAGGTTCGGCAAAAGCACTATTAAATCATTCAAATCTTTGTTCGTTTGATTAAATGTGTTTTCCAACTCTTTAATAGCCTCTTTTATCTCGGCAGTTTTTGCTTTTGCAGCATTAGCCTCATCTATTTTTTGGGCTTGAAACAGTTGCCCTATTTCTTTTGAAAGCGCATTTATTTCCGCTTGTTTTTCGTTTAATTCAAATTGAAGTGCTTTGCGCGCATCGTCCAATTTGATTATTTCTTCAATTTTTGTGCGAGCGTCAAAATTTTTTACCGCAAGTCGTTCTATTACGAAATCGGTGTTTTCTCTTAGGGTTTGTATAGTTAGCATATTCGTTGATATTCGTTGATATTCGTTGATATAAATTTCGCTATTCGACAAATAGTTCCTGCAACCAATGTATCAATTGCTTACAATTTTCATTATCTGTTGTCAAATATTGCTTTGTTATACTCTGTCCCATAGGTATTCCATGCGTTTCCTGCCACGAGAGCCAAGAATAAATTCTTGCCTTTGATTTGTGGGAGAGAGCGTATTTATTCAGTTTTTTGCTTTCTATTTCGTTAAGTGTAGCATCAACTATTGGAAGTAATTCATCCGTCGGCGGAATAAGAAACGATACAAAATCTTCCAACATTCCGTTAGTATCATTGCTTGGCATAATCCAAACACCAACTTTAACCTTACCGTTTGAAATAATCAGTCCATTCTTTGGTAAATTTTCAGGTATTACAAAGCCTTGATTTACAAGTAAATTCCTAACAGAAATCCATCTATTCTGTATATCCGTGTCTGCATCAATAATTATTCCAATGGCTTGAATACCTGACTCTTTAAACCGAACAGGAATTGATTCGAAAAGATTATCTATTCCCTCACAGTCAATAACATCAAACTCTTCCGGTATATTAAATTTCTCACACAATGCCCACATAACATGTTGGTCATCTTTGCCCTCAACAAGAAGTTTTCGATTATATTTTTCTTCTACTTTCATTATCTAATCTCAATATCCTGTGTAGCTGCAATTTTCAATTCATGTGCGTCAAATTCAACTTGTTTTATAACACCATTTTCATTGTCCAAACGGATTAATTTACCATCTGACATATTTTCTTGATTATTTAAAACACTTTGAAAACCTCGAATACAATCTTCACTATGAGTTGTTGCAAAAACTTGAATATTCAGTTCTTTTGACAGTTGAAATACTATCGTCCAAAGTTTTTCTTGTACCGAATAATGCAACCCGTTTTCAAATTCATCTATCAGCAGATAGCCACCATCGGAATTTACCAATGCAAGAATAATAGTTAAAATTCTATTAATACCATCGCCCATAGATTGTAAGGGCAAAATATTTTGAGAACCCGACAGCTTAATTACAGCATTCCTTTTTCCTTGCTTTTCTCCAATAAAAGCAATTCTTTCGGCTAATGGTTCTATGATTTTTAGTGCATTAATTACATATTGCTCTTTGTCGGTAAGGGCAATGGTGTCAAACAGTCCCCCATTAGTATCTGTATTGATATTTCTCGTTTTTACAAACTGAACACTGTAATTCAATGCTTTCATAGGAACACGCCATAATCGTTCTGCAAGAGAGAATACAAGGAAACGCTCTCTTGCCTTTATTTCAAAACCTATTTTATAATTTTCTGTAGTTTCTGAATTATCTTGTAAAAATCGTCTTTTTCTTATTTCATTTCCTTGCTCGTCTTTGTGTATCTCGTCAATATATTTTACAAATCTCAAGGAAACATTATCCTGTGTATTTTGAACACAACCTATTGAAATTGCATTTTCAGCATCAAAATCAATAGCTCTATTAGTGAACAGAGAAGAATACATTGTTACATAGGTTTGCATGGGATTTTCCGACCTTTCATTGATTGCTTTAGTAGCTTCGCCTCTGTCTTCTAACAATTGGTTAATTACATTTAAGTCTCCCTTCGTAGCATAAATTGCAATTGCTTCCAATAAAGTTGATTTTCCTGTATTGTTTTTTCCTGTTATAAGATTAACTCGTCCCAAAGAAGGTATGGTCAATTCTTTCAGATTTCGATAATTTTTTATATCCAATGAATTCAGCATAATCGTAACCTTATAGTTTATTTGATTGCAAATATAAAAAAACTCCTGAATATAGTATCCCAGAGGATATATAATCAGGAGTAAATAATATAATAAATACTAATAATTATGCCTCTGCCGGAACAACAGACACGTATGATTTATTGTTTACTTTCTTTTGGAATGCAACTGTACCGTCAACAAGAGCAAATAATGTGTGGTCTCTTCCGATACCAACATTTGCGCCTGGCATGTGTACTGTGCCGCGTTGACGAACTAAAATATTTCCGGCTTTTGCCACTTGACCACCAAAAAGTTTTACGCCAAGACGTTTACTTTCCGAATCTCTACCGTTTTTTGAGCTACCGACCCCTTTCTTGTGTGCCATGGTATTATAATTTTTAAGATTATGCTTTAATAGTTTCTATTTGAATTTGTGTCAATGACGGACGAAATCCGTTTTTTACACGATAGCCTTTGCGACGTTTCTTTTTGAAAATGATAACTTTATCGCCTTTCAAGTGAGTTAAAACTTTCGCTGATACTGTTGCTCCCGCAACATGTGGCGTTCCTACCGATACTTTGCCGTCGGCATCAATTAAAAGTACCGAATCAAATTTGATTGACTCTCCTTCATTATTTTTAAGACGATTTACAAATATCTTATCGTCTTTTGCAACTTTAAATTGCTGTCCTGCTATTTCTACTATTGCGTACATTGTATTTTATTTAATTTGCCCTTCAAAAAGGACTGCAAATGTACAAAAGTTTCGGTACGTGTCAAGTAATTTCTAAAAAATAATGCTAAATTTGTGCTGTTTTTTAATC
>JAISIO010000159.1 GCA_031262005.1 Bacteroidales bacterium | reverse complement strand
GAAACACAAGGACGTGTGCACACCAGCGCAGCCACTGTGGCAGTACTGCCCGAAGCCGATGAATTTGACGTGGAACTCAATATGAACGATGTGCGCAAAGACACATACTGTTCTTCGGGTCCGGGTGGACAATCGGTAAACACTACCTATTCGGCTATTCGACTTACACACATTCCAACAGGACTTGTTGTAACCTGTCAAGACGAGAAATCACAACTGAAAAACTTAGACAAAGCTATTATAGAGTTACGCACCCGCTTGTACAACATGGAATACGAAAAATATATGAATGAAATAGCTTCGCAACGCAAAACCTTGGTTTCTACCGGCGACCGTTCGGCAAAAATTCGCACTTACAATTTTCCGCAGGGACGTGTAACCGACCATCGCATTAATCTTACGCTCTACAATCTACCGGCTATTATGGACGGCGATATTCAAGATATTATTGATAAATTGATTGTAGAGGAAAATGCCGAACGCTTGCGCGCAAGCGAAGTGTAAGCTATTGTTGCTTTTCTAAGCAAAAATAGTACTATTTCACCGACAACCTATCCGGATATTTAAACGAGCGTTTTTGCAAATCTTCAACTTTCAACTTTTCGCAGAACGCAAATAGTTCGTCCTTATTGGCACAATGAGTACTTTGTGCTTTCCCTCGTAGTAATATATTGAAAGATAGATTCTTATTGATAGAAATTATGGCGTGAGCTTCAACAATATTGGCTACGGTAGCGGTCAAAAAATAATTGTTCTCTTCCTCAATATCAGCTGTTGAAATGGTGTCGTTTTCGTTTATAATAGGAATTATGCCCAGCGAAACTAATTTCCGGAACGTGTTTCGAGCATTTTTCTGCTGTTTCGGATTGTTTATAATATCGCGCGCCACAAGCACCTGCGCCACCATTTGCGTATATTCATCGAACAGATTTTGATAGCGTTTAATAAGCTCCACCTGCCCAATAGCCGCAATTGCCTGTTTTTCGCTCAGACTTTTGGGTGGTACCGGTAGTTTCAGTTGTTCAATTCCCGAAGCAATTGCACCGGCTGTTACAAGCAGTATTTCCTTATTGCTGTTCCGTAAATTAGTGAGTATCATAGCAATAGAGTTTAATAAGTCTTTGTCGATATACGATTGTGTATTTACCAAAGTTTCTTCTTCAACACTAAATATGAGACGTAATTTCTTCATGTCATAAAATTTTTCGGAAAAATACAAGTTTTTATCTTTGCAATATGTATTTTTGACAGTAAATTTTTTCAGATAACGCATTCTCTTATTTGAAATACAATACTAACTGTTTAATGTAACTTGATAATTATGAGTGGAGTACACCCTTTTTTTAAGAAAAACAGACAAACTATTCTTTCAATAGCATTATTTTCGCTTGCACTCAGTGCTCTCGTAATTTTTTTGCCGAAAGACCGCAAATTCAAATATGAATATCAACAGAATAAGGTGTGGCAGCACAAGGAATTGCTTGCGCCTTTCAGTTTTTCGATAGATAAATCCGCATCTGTTATAAAACACGAGCAAGATAGTATTTTACGGGAATTTTCACCAATATACGATGTCGATACAGCAGTAGTTTCTGCTGTTTTAGATAGTTTGGCACATTCACTGAGCGTACATTTTCACGAAACATATCATGAGAAGAAAGCGCATACATTTTTTCAAAATCACCATTTGGCGGATTTTTATTCTCTTATGCGATCTGTGTATGGAATAGGGGTGTTCAACACGCAAAAGTCGAATAAAACGCTCATTATCGAAAACGGTTCACGCCGCAGTCGTGTAGCGTTTTCGCGACTGTATTCACTGCACGCTGCTGCTGATAAATTGTTTGCCGCCATGCCCAGAAAACTGCAAACAAGCGAAGTAAAAAATATTTTGTACAACATATTGAAACCCAATGTGATATATGACGAAATCCGTTCCGAAAAACTGAAGGCAGAATTACTCTCACGTATTTCAGAAAAATATGATTTTATCAGCAAAGGAAGCATTATTATACAGCCGGGCGATGTGGTAAATGCACACACTATGGCGGTGCTCAATTCTCTCAAAAAAGAATATGAAGCACAGAGGGTTTCAATGGGCAACACGGTGGTAATTCTTTTGGGACAAGTAATTTTAATTCTTACGGCTTTAATAGTACTGTTTTTGCTACTTTCGTTTACCCACATTAAAGTAGTGCGCAATTTCAACCAAAGTTTTTTTATTATTTTTATCGTTGTACTTTTTGTAGCAATGGCTGCTATTGCCAATAAATTTGATTTTATCAGTATTCATTTAGTGCCATACGTTGCATTGCCTATTGTTATCAAACTCTTTATCAATAGGAGAGTAGCTGTTTTTACGCATATTATAACCATGCTTGTAATTGGATTTTTGGCACCAAACAGTTATTACTTTGTGTTTATTCATATTTGTGTAGGTATAATTGCGCTATTTGCTATAGGAAATTATTATGAACGCCGTTCGCTTTTTCTTACGGCTGCCGTTTCTATGGTATCGTACATTGTAATTTACATAGGATTTTCACTGATGGAAAACGGCTCGCTGGTTAACTTTAGAATCGGTGATTTACTGTGGTTCGCAGCAAGTTGTGTTCTATTACTCACTACCTATTTGTTTGTGTGGATATTTGAAAAAATTTTCGGACTCACCTCCGATTTAACGTATTTTGAACTAACAGATACAAATCACGGAGTGTTGCGCGAACTAAGCCAAAGAGCTCCCGGCACATTTCAACACTCGCTCCATGTGGAAAATCTTACCGAAGTTGCTTTGCAAAAAATACACGGCAATGTGTTACTCGGACGTGCAGCAGCTCTATATCATGATATTGGAAAATTGAAAAATCCGCAATATTTTATCGAAAATCAATTGTCAGGTGAAAATCCGCACGATAAACTTGAACCTATGGAAAGTGCGCAAATTTTGATAAATCACGTGGTTTACGGACAAGAACTTGCAAAAAAACACAACCTACCACAACAATTGTGCAACATGATTTACAGTCATCACGCAAACTCACAGACAATATTTTTTGTGAAAAAACAAAAAGATTTGCATCCTAATGAGCCGGTAGATTTAAGCAAATTTACCTATCCGAAATTACACATGAAGGATAAGGAATTGGCAGTACTTATGATTGCCGACGTAACAGAGGCTGCCGTGCGTTCGCTCAAAGTGTATACAAAAGAAAAAATCGAAGAAGTGGTATCGCGTATTATTGATGAAATGATTGAAACAAAACGTTTGAAAAATTTTGATATTACCTTGCGCGAAATAGAAAAAGTACGTGTAGTATTAGTTGAAACGCTTATTAATGTGTATCATTCGCGCATAGCCTATCCTCCGCAAGACAAGGCTGCCACAGCTAATGCTTGACAACTTTGACAAGGAATTCTTTTCTCTATTCAATGAGAAGATATATTCTTAAATTGCAAAAACTCAAACCTGATGTAAATCCGATTTGAGTTTTTCGTTTAAAGTCGATACAAAATGTTAAATATGCTCTTTTCAGACATAATAATCTTTCGCTAAGACTTTTTACCGATACAAAAATAATGAAATCCAAGTTCTTTGATTTCTGTCGAATCGTAGATATTTCGTCCGTCAATCAATACCTTGTTATTCATTGATTTTTGAATTACTCCCCAACTTGGCAGGCGGAATTGTTTCCATTCGGTAAGTACCAACAATGCATCAGCATTAAGCACGGCATCGTACATATCAGTGCCGTATTCCACAGTGTTGCCGATTCTTCGCTTACACTCCTCCATCGACACGGGGTCGAATACCCGCACTTTGCAGCCGGCTTGGAGCAATAAGTCAATAGTTACGAGCGAAGTAGCTTCACGCATATCGTCGGTTTCGGGTTTGAATGCCAAGCCCCAAATTGCAATAGTTTTTCCTTGCAAATTACCCTTGTAGAACGTGTTCAATTTATTGAAAACCACCGTTTTTTGAGCATCATTCACCTGTTCTACAGCTTTCAACACTTGCATAGTGTAGCCATTTTGTTCTGCCGTTTTTATGAGTGCTTTTACATCTTTAGGAAAACACGAACCGCCGTAACCGCAACCCGGATAGAGAAATTTGCCGCCAATGCGGGTATCGGAGCCTATTCCTTTGCGCACCATATTCACATCGGCACCCACTATTTCGCACAAATTGGCAATGTCGTTCATAAAACTAATGCGTGTGGCAAGCATAGCATTTGCGGCATATTTAATCATTTCCGCCGAAGGAATATCGGTAAAAATTACCCGGAAATTATTCAGTAAAAACGGACGATATAATTTTGTCATCAGTTCCTTTGCTCGTTCGCTTTCAACGCCTACCACCACTCGGTCGGGACTCATAAAATCGCTGATTGCCGCTCCCTCTTTCAAAAATTCGGGATTCGATGCCACATCGAAAGAAATTTGTACGCCTCGTTTGTCTAATTCTTCTTGAATGGCGGCTTTTACTCTTTGCGCCGTACCCACGGGAACAGTACTTTTTGTAACCAAAAGCACATATTTTTGCATATTTCTGCCTACAGAACGAGCCACTTCGAGTACGTATTTTAAATCGGCGGAACCGTCTCCGTCAGGCGGTGTACCCACCGCACTAAAAATCACGTCCACATGGTTGATGCAGGTTGTGAGGTCGGTAGTAAAATGTAAACGACCTTCTTTGTGGTTGCGCAGCACCATTTCGTCTAACCCCGGTTCGTAAATAGGAACATTGCCTTGCAAAAGACCTTCTATTTTGTGTGTATCAACGTCCACGCAGGTTACATTCACGCCCATTTCGGCAAAACACGTTCCCGAAACTAAGCCTACGTAACCGGTTCCTACTACTGCTATGTTCATTTTTCTAAGATATTGGGAGTATTCATAGATACTCTGTTGATGTTCATTGTTATTTGATATAGCTTTCTATCAATTTTACACTGCCCTCAG